>JAHEGF010000071.1 GCA_024645155.1 Phyllobacteriaceae bacterium
TAGTGATGCAATCCAGTTCTTCGCTTCGATCGCCGTCACGGTGTTTGCATAATCGGAACTTCGAAACCGGGAAAACTCCTGGATGCAATTCGGAACTTGCGTTCTGTTCTTTCAGGCAACGCTTTGGCGTGCTTGCCGCTACCGCGGCGGGAGATTTCCGCGTTGATTACCTCGTCGAAAGTAACCCCGTCATTCTTTGCTGAATCAACGCGCAACAGCGCTTTTACCAGCATCGGGTGAATTGGTTGCCCGTTGAATTCGCCGTCATCGCGTTCTGCCTGGCGGGCCATTGCCTCGTAGCTGGCGACACATATTGCTTGCGCCAAGGTCCGCCACTCGGCGGTTCCCAGTTCTACTTCGGTATTTCCCGCAAGCTGGTGGCGTTCTATGCGACGGCCGACAAGGCGATTGAGCATTTCATCCGGCAGTTTTCCGGAAAACCCATCACGCAACCAACGCGCATTATCAAGATCAGGCCCCATTTCGGCGTAACGATAATCGACGGCCCTTATCTCGTGATCAAAAGCTATCTGGCTCCGATACTCGATCAAGGCAATCTCTTCTGCACCTAACGGACGGCGAGATCGTGTTTTCGTCGTTGAGTTGTTTGACAACATTCTTTTGGCTTGACCGATTTTCGATTGCAAAACCGTGACAGCGCCCGGCAGTTTCTGCAGCGCCAACCGCCTGTCGGCACCGAGCGGTGTGCGCATTTCCGATTTCCCATCCAGGAATCGCCGAAGTTGCGCAGGCACGACCAAACGGGCGTAGTAACGACCTTGCCGATAAAGGAGATGACGAACTTTTCCGGCCATCTGATTCCAATCCACGGAATGGAACTAATTTTGTAACAGAGGAATGGGCAAAACCCTTTGAAAGTCAATAACTTTAAGCGATTTCAAAGGGTTGAATGGTGGGCGGTGAGAGACTCGAACTCCCGACATCCTCGGTGTAAACGAGGCGCTCTACCAGCTGAGCTAACCGCCCTTGTCACGATCGCGACGATGTAGGCTGTTATGGTGAATTTGGCAACCCCGCAAGATGGAAATGACCGGCCGGAAAAGCCGATGCCATCCCGTTGTTCGAACGCCGGTGTTTCACCGTTCTGTTTTGCTTGACACCTCATCGGTATATGCGTAATCCACCGCCACAATGTCATCGCCCGCAAAGTGGGCGGGGCATCAATGCGCGGGTGTAGCTCAGTTGGTTAGAGTGCCGGCCTGTCACGCCGGAGGTCGCGGGTTCGAGTCCCGTCACTCGCGCCATTGCTTCTTCGATAATGCGAAAAAGTGACGGCGCGCTGGCCCATGTAATACTTCTGTATCGGCGACATTGCCGCGGTCTTTCCGCGCAGGCTCAATTATATAGTCCATTTTACACCGCCTTTAACCCTTGTCGGGCTTGCGTCAAATCCTGTGCTGCGCTAACGCTCGCTGCGTTGCAACATGACCGTTTCGGGTGGACGGCGCGAGGTACGTTTGCTTTGATGCAAAGCGAAAATCGTAACCTGCACCAATCTGCATGACGGAGAGGGAAACAATGGACGCCCTATTAAGTTCCTATCTGCCGATCATTATCTTCATAGCGGTTGCGCTGGTGATAGGACTTGCGCTTCTGGTCGTTCCATTCCTGATCGCATATCAAAATCCGGATCCCGAGAAACTTTCGGCCTATGAATGCGGTTTTGATGCATTCGACGACGCGCGGATGAATTTCGATGTTCGCTTCTACCTGGTTTCGATCCTGTTCATCATATTCGATCTCGAAGTCGCGTTTCTGTTTCCCTGGGCAGTATCTTTCGGTTCCGTCGGATGGCTCGGTTTCTGGTCGATGATGGTGTTCCTCGGCGTTTTGACCGTGGGCTTCATCTACGAATGGAAGAAAGGGGCACTGGAATGGGATTAAAGGACACGTCAACGCTGGTCGCGCCCGCTCCGCGCGGCATTATTGATCCGAATACCGGTAAGCCCGTTGGCGCAGATGACGCGTTTTTTGGTGGCATGAATGATGAATTGTCCGACAAGGGATTTGTCGTTACCTCGTCGGAAGCACTGATCAACTGGGCGCGTACCGGCTCGCTGATGTGGATGACATTCGGTTTGGCTTGTTGCGCTGTGGAGATGATGCACATTTCCATGCCGCGTTATGATGCAGAACGGTTTGGCATCGCGCCGCGCGCTTCGCCACGTCAGTCGGATGTCATGATCGTCGCCGGCACCCTGACGAACAAGATGGCGCCGGCATTGCGCAAAGTCTACGACCAGATGCCCGAACCGCGTTACGTGATCTCGATGGGCTCATGCGCAAATGGCGGCGGCTACTATCACTATTCCTATTCGGTCGTGCGCGGGTGTGACCGTGTTGTTCCTGTGGATATCTATGTGCCGGGCTGTCCGCCGACCGCCGAAGCCCTGCTGTATGGCATTCTTCTGCTGCAAAAGAAGATCCGGCGCACCGGTACGATCGAGCGTTAGGAGAGGGTGGAATGAGCGAAGCGTTGCGCGAACTTGCTGGCTACATTTCCGAAAAGCTCGATTCTCAAATCGAATCCGCCGATATCGCCTATGGCGAGTTGACTGTGACAGTCGACCCCGGAGACTTGATTGCCGTTCTGACCTTTCTGCGTGACGATGTGCAATGCCAGTTCGTTTCGTTCATCGATTTGTGTGGTGTCGATCATCCGGAGCGCGCCAGACGCTTTGACATTGTCTATCACATGTTGTCACCGCGCCAGAACCTGAGAATTTGCATAAAAACCGCGACGGACGAGAATACGCCGGTCTCTTCAGCGGTTGATGTCTTTGCGGCTGCCGACTGGTACGAGCGCGAAGCCTATGACCTTTACGGAATTCTGTTTACCGGCCATCCGGACCTCCGGCGCATTCTGACCGACTACGGATTTGAAGGACACCCGCTGCGCAAGGACTTTCCGCTGACCGGTTTTGTAGAGGTTCGCTACGATGACGAGCGCAAGCGGGTCATCTACGAACCTGTGGAACTGAAACAGGAATTCCGCAATTTCGATTTCGAGTCGCCCTGGGAGGGGACAGAATACGTCCTTCCTGGTGACGAGAAGGCGGGGGAGAAACACTGATGGGTCAGCGGATTGAGGGCAGGTGCCTGTGCGGTGGCGTTACTTTTGCGGCAACACCGGAAAAAATGGAAATGGGCGTTTGCCATTGTGGCATGTGCCGGCGCTGGACTGGCGGAACATTCATGGCGGTTTCATGCGGGGAATCGGTTGAATTTGCACCGTGGTCGCCGACTGGAAGTTACAGGGGCTCGGCCTGGGCAGAACGAATTTTCTGCCGGCAATGCGGATCGACGCTTGTTTGGCAGACCCAGGACGGGAAACACCAAACGGTCTCGGTGCAGACCTTCGATGATCCCACCGTTTTCAAGTTCACAAGCCAGATATTCATTGACCGCAAACCGGACAATTATGAATTCGCCAACGAAACACGAAACATGACAGAAGCAGAGATATTCGAAATGTTTGCGCCCAAACCGGAAGGCCGCAAAAATGCCTGAGACTTCCGTCCGCGGATTTAACATTAACTTCGGCCCGCAACATCCTGCTGCACATGGTGTTTTACGCCTTGTACTTGAGCTCGATGGCGAGGTCGTTCAGCGGGTCGATCCGCATATCGGCTTGCTGCACCGCGGCACTGAAAAACTGATGGAACACAAGACCTACCTGCAGGCTGTGCCCTATCTTGACCGTCTCGACTACGTCGCTCCTATGAACCAGGAGCATGCATTTGCGCTTGCCGTGGAACGCTTGCTGGAAATCGGCGTACCAATGCGCGGCCAGTTGATCAGGGTGCTTTATTCGGAAATCGGCCGTATTCTTTCACACATCCTCAATATCACGACGCAGGCTATGGATGTCGGCGCGTTGACGCCGCCATTGTGGGGATTTGAAGAGCGCGAAAAACTGATGGTGTTTTACGAGCGGGCTTGCGGCGCGCGCATGCACGCTGCCTATTTCCGGCCTGGTGGTGTTCACCAGGACATACCCGATGCGCTGGTCGAGGATATCGGCAAATGGTGTGACCAGTTCCACAAGACCATCGATGACCTCGACAACCTGTTGACGGGCAGCCGCATTTTCAAGCAGCGCAATGTCGATATCGGCGTTGTCGACATTGATGATGCCTGGGCCTGGGGGTTTTCCGGTGTCATGGTGCGAGGGTCGGGTGCTGCCTGGGATCTGCGCAAGAGCCAGCCCTATGAATGCTATGCGGAAATGGAATTTGACATTCCGGTCGGCAAGAATGGTGATTGTTATGACCGTTACCTGATCCGCATGGAGGAAATGCGCCAGTCGGTTCACATCATGAGACAGTGCATCGAACGTTTGCTTGGCAAGGAGCGTACGGGCCCGGTTTCAAACACCGATGGCAAGATCGTGCCGCCGAAACGCGGCGAAATGAAACGGTCGATGGAAGCGCTGATTCATCACTTCAAGCTTTACACAGAAGGTTATCATGTGCCGGCGGGCGAGGTATACGCCGCAGTCGAGGCGCCGAAGGGCGAGTTCGGTGTCTATCTTGTGTCTGACGGGACCAACAAACCCTATCGCTGCAAACTGCGCGCTCCGGGATTTGCCCACCTGCAGGCCATGGATACCCTGTGCACCGGCCACATGCTCGCCGATGTTTCAGCCATCATCGGATCGCTCGATATCGTTTTCGGGGAGGTCGACCGCTAACCATGTCCGTACGCCGTCTCGCAGAAGAGTCTGTCCAGCCAGTAAAATTCGCATTCAACCGTGCAATGAGCGCCGACGCGAAAAAATGGATCAGGAAATATCCCAAGGGTAGGGAACAGTCTGCCGTCATCCCGCTGCTAATGCTGGCACAGGAGCAGGAAGGCTGGGTCACTAAGGCGGCGATCGAACATGTTGCGGCAATGCTCGACATGCCGCTGATCCGGGTGCTCGAAGTCGCGACTTTTTACACCCAGTTCCAGCTTGCTCCAGTTGGCACGCGCGCTCACGTTCAGGTCTGTGGCACGACGCCTTGCATGCTGCGTGGCTCCGAGGAACTGATCAAGGTTTGCAAGAAACGGATCCACGCCGAACCGTTCCACACCAATGAGGCAGGTACGCTGTCCTGGGAGGAAGTGGAATGCCAGGGTGCATGCGTCAACGCTCCGATGGTGATGATTTTCAAGGATACCTACGAGGACCTGACTCCCGGCCAGCTAGAAAAGATCATCGAGTCATTCGACGCAGGCAATGGCGGCAAGATTAACCCCGGGCCACAAAATGGCCGCACCTATTCGGCGCCGGCAACCGGCCTGACTTCGCTGACCGACAAGACTGGGCCGACGATCAAACTTGCCAGGACTGCAAAAGCGGTCAAGCCATCAGCGAAAGAGAAAGCCACCGTTTCCGGCGGCAACCCGACGATGAAACTGGCTGCAACGGCATCCGGGCGTGCGAAGTCGAAGGCCGCCGCAAAAAGTGCCGCTGCTCCCGGTTTGGGCGACAAGAACCGGCCCCCGAAAGTTAGCAGGCCAAAAAATCCCGATGACCTGAAAATGATCTCCGGCGTCGGCCCGAAGATCGAGGGCATTCTCCACGAACTGGGTATCTTCACCTATCGGCAGATTTCGGCTTGGAAAAAAGCCGAGCGTGAGTGGGTCGATGGTTACCTGAAGTTCAAGGGCCGTATCGAGCGCGAAGACTGGGTCAAACAGGCCAAGGCATTGGCCAAGGGCGGCCGCGACGAATATATCCGCGTGTTTGGCAAGGAGCCAAGGTAATGGGCGCCAAGGTCGCAACGTCACGACTGACGGGAAAACTCCGGAGCTTGTCATCATGCGCCCGGTTCTCGATTGGCTTGACCGTGCTGGTTCTGGTCGGCCTGATATTGGCCACTGCGGTCACCGGAGACATGGCGCTGCTCAAGATTGCCGGAGTGTTATTTTGGTTTACCGGGATATTTGCGTTGCTGGAAATCTTTGGGCCTGCAAACAAGTGGGAGCGTTGTAATGCTCGCTGACAAGGATCGCATTTTTAACAATATCTATGGCATTCACGACAGGTCGCTGAAAGGCGCGATGAAACGCGGCCACTGGGACAACACAAAGGGACTGGTCGACAAGGGCCGCGACTGGATCATTACCGAAATGAAGGATAGCGGCCTGCGTGGCCGCGGCGGCGCCGGATTTCCGACAGGGCTGAAATGGTCGTTCATGCCAAAACAGAGTGAACGTCCGTGTTATCTGGTCGTCAATGCCGACGAGTCCGAGCCCGGCACCTGCAAGGACCGTGACATATTGCGCCACGATCCCCATACCCTTGTTGAAGGCTGCTTGATCGCCGGTTTTGCGATGGGTGCACACGCTGCCTATATCTATGTGCGCGGCGAATTCATCCGCGAGCGCGAGGCGCTGCAGCGTGCCATTGACGAATGTTATGATGCAGGTCTGCTTGGCAAGAAAAACAAGTGCGGCTGGGACATGGATGTCTATGTCCATCATGGCGCGGGCGCCTATATCTGTGGTGAGGAAACAGCCCTTCTTGAAAGCCTTGAAGGCAAGAAGGGCCAACCGCGGCTGAAACCGCCATTCCCTGCCAATGTTGGCCTTTATGGCTGCCCGACCACCGTCAACAATGTCGAGTCGATTGCCGTCGCACCTACCATCTTGCGCCGCGGCGCCGGATGGTTTTCAAGTTTTGGGCGGCCCAATAATGCCGGCACAAAGCTGTTTTGCATTTCCGGCCACGTCAACACGCCGTGCACGGTCGAAGAGGCCATGTCGGTTCCGTTTCGTGATCTGATCGAGCGGCATTGTGGCGGCGTTCGCGGTGGCTGGGACAATCTGCTGGCGGTCATACCCGGCGGTTCGTCGGTACCGCTGGTGCCTGCCGAACAAATAGTCGATGCGCCCATGGATTTCGATTCGCTCAAGGATCTGAGATCCGGGCTCGGAACCGCAGCGGTCATCGTCATGGACAAGTCGACCGATATAGTGAAGGCGATCGCCCGGCTATCCTATTTCTACAAGCATGAAAGCTGCGGTCAGTGTACACCGTGCCGCGAAGGCACCGGCTGGATGTGGCGTGTGATGGAACGGCTGGTGCGCGGCGAAGCGCAGAAACGCGAAATCGACATGCTGCTCGACGTTACCAAGCAGGTCGAGGGTCATACGATTTGCGCATTGGGCGACGCAGCCGCCTGGCCGATCCAGGGTCTGATCCGGCATTTCCGGCCGGAGATAGAGCGCCGGATTGATGAATTTACGCGCAATAGCCACCGGACCGATCCGGTGCCGGTTGCTGCAGAGTAGGGAGCGCTGATGATGACACGCAATGAATCATCGAAAAACAGGCCGCCGATGCCAAGCAGCGCGATTATCGGACCGACGATCGGTGCTGCTGCCGCCATGACAGCTGCCGGAACTGCAATTGCCGCACAGGCCTGGGGCATGTGGTTTGGCATGATGACCGGCGCCATGAACACCGCGAAAACCGGCGTACCAAGCACTTTTCCATCTTTCGGAGCTTTGAAAAAGGCCGACCACTGGGGTGATGATGAACCGGAATCCGGTGCACTATCACCCAAATCCGCCGAGCCCACTGCCCGCGCAACAGCCGCTGCAGAAACACTGGGCGCCGAAATCGAAAGCGTGACGAACGAGTTTCAGCGTGCAAGCCGCAAGATCGCCGAAGCTGTAAGCGGCGATATCGAGGCGGCTATTGACACCGCGCAGACCATCGCACGTGCAAACCCGATTTGCGCGCCGCTCGTACCTGAGAAAAAGGCGTCCGCCAGGGCCCCGGTCGCGAAACGGAAATCAGCGTCAAAGAAAGCCGACAATTCCAATAAGGTAGAAGCGAAACAGGCAGCCAGCGGCAAATCCGTAACGTCGCCACCGGAGGATTTGAAAGCGATATCGGGTATCGGACCAAAACTCGAGCAGCTGCTCAACAAGGCCGGCATTCATACTTTTGCGCAAATCGCCGAATGGGCTGCCGAAGACATTGCCGGGTTCGACAGAAAATTTGCGCTCATGGGCCGTATTGAACGCGATGACTGGATTGGCCAGGCCCGCAAACTGATGGCGAATGGCAACAACTAGAACACCTGACCGGGTGCGCCCGGTGGCGAAATCGGAACCTGGACTATGGCGAAACTGAAAGTCGACGGAAAAGAGATCGAAGTTCCCGATCACTATACATTGCTGCAGGCCGCGGAAGATGCGGGTGCGGAAATTCCGCGCTTTTGCTTTCATGAGCGGTTGTCGATTGCCGGCAACTGCCGCATGTGCCTGGTCGAAGTGAAGGGCGGTCCGCCCAAGCCTGCTGCATCGTGTGCGATGGGTGTTCGTGACCTGAGGCCGGGGCCCAACGGCGAGGCGCCAGAAATTTTCACAAACACGCCGATGGTCAAAAAGGCTCGTGAAGGCGTAATGGAATTCCTGCTCATCAACCACCCGCTCGATTGCCCGATTTGCGATCAGGGCGGCGAATGCGATCTGCAGGATCAGGCGATGGCGTTTGGTGTGGATTCATCGCGTTATCAGGAAAACAAGCGCGCCGTGGACGACAAGTATATCGGTCCGCTTGTCAAGACGATCATGACCCGCTGTATCCATTGCACCCGCTGCGTGCGTTTCACCACCGAGGTTGCCGGTATTTCTGAGCTCGGTCTGATAGGCCGCGGAGAAGACGCTGAAATTACGACATATCTGGAACGCGCCATGACGTCGGAATTGCAGGGCAACGTCATCGACTTGTGCCCGGTCGGTGCGCTGACTTCCAGGCCATACGCTTTCCAGGCCCGGCCGTGGGAACTTACAAAGACCGAAACCATCGATGTCATGGATGCTGTCGGTTCGGCAATCCGTGTTGATACACGCGGCCGCGAAGTCATGCGCATCATGCCGCGTGTCAATGATGACATTAACGAGGAGTGGATTTCCGACAAAACCCGTTTCGTATGGGATGGATTGCGCACCCAGCGTCTCGACCGCCCCTATATCCGTGGCAGCGACGGCAAACTGGCCGCAGCGTCGTGGCCGGAAGCCTTTGCCGCCATCAAGGGCGTGGTGAAAAAGACTTCAGCGGACAGGATCGGCGCGATTGCAGGCGATCTTGCTGCAGTCGAGGACATTTTCGCGCTGAAGAAATTGATGACAGCGCTTGGTTCGGCCAATATCGATTGCCGCCAGGATGGTTCCGCCCTTGATCCGGCCAAAGGCCGGGCAACCTATCTGTTTAATCCGGGTATCGCCGGCATCGAAGTTGCAGATGCGGTCTTGATAATCGGCGCAAACCCGCGGTTTGAAGCATCGGTATTGAACGCGCGATTGCGCAAGCGCTGGCGTGCCGAACCACTGCCGATCGGTGTTATCGGCGACATGGGTGACCTTCGCTACGATGTCGAAACTTTGGGTGCCGGAGCGGATACGCTGAAAGAACTGGCATCCGGCAAAGGTAAATTCCTGTCTGCACTCAAGAAGGCAAAACGCCCGTTGATCATGGTGGGCCAGGGCGCGTTGTCGCGCAGCGATGGCGACGCGGTTCTCGCGATGGCGGCACAGGTCGCATCCGATGTTGGCGCACTTGGCAATGACTGGAACGGTTTTGCTGTATTGCATTCCGCAGCTGGAAGAGTGGGCGGCCTTGATTTGGGATTTGTTCCAGGCGACGGTGGCCTGGACGCCGCGGCAATGATGAGCAATCTCGACGTGCTGTTCCTGCTTGGTGCCGACGAACTCGACATGGCCAAAATCGGAAACGCCTTCACCGTCTATGTCGGCACCCACGGTGATGCCGGTGCACACCGCGCAGACGTCATTTTGCCGGCAGCGACCTATACCGAAAAATCGGCAACCTATGTCAACACGGAAGGCCGCGTGCAGATGGCGACGCGCGCCGGATTTGCGCCGGGAGATGCCCGCGAAGACTGGGCTATCTTCCGTGCATTGTCGGATGTCCTGGGCAAGCGCCTCCCGTTCGACTCGCTCGATGCGTTGCGCGTTTTACTCTACCGGGAACATCCGCATTTCGCCGCAATTGATTCTATCGAAGCCGGAAATCCTGCAGATATCGCGAAGCTTGCCAGGAAAACGGGGCGTATCGGTAAATCGGCATTTGCTTCCGCCGTCAAAGACTTCTATCTGACGAACCCGATTGCACGAGCTTCGGCGGTCATGGCCGAGTGTTCGGCGCGCGCAAGCGGCAACTTCAAACAGGCTGCGGAGTAGGGACAGGGGAAATGGACGTCTTTATCGCAACCTATGTCTGGCCCGGGCTGATTATCGTGCTGCAATCAGTGGTTCTGATTGTCGCGTTGTTGGTATTTATCGCTTTCATTCTATACGCGGACCGCAAGATCTGGGCAGCGGTTATGTTGCGCCGCGGACCCAATATTGTCGGCCCCTGGGGATTGTTGCAATCTTTCGCCGATTTCATAAAGTTCATTGTCAAGGAACCGGTAATCCCATCGGGCGCAAACAAGGCGATTTTCTTGCTCGCGCCACTGGTTTCGACAGGCCTGGCGCTTTCTGCCTGGGCAGTTATTCCAGTCAATGAGAATTGGGCAGTAGCCTCGATCAACGTCGGCATATTGTACGTGTTCGCCATATCATCCCTTGAGGTCTACGGCGTCATCATGGCCGGTTGGGCATCGAACTCCAAATATCCGTTCATGGGCGCCTTGCGCTCAGCTGCGCAGATGGTTTCCTATGAAGTCTCCATAGGTTTTGTCATTATAACCGTCCTGCTTTGCGTCGGTTCGCTGAACCTGACGGACATTGTATTGTCGCAGCGGGACGGATTGGGCACTCGTCTCGGATTGCCAAATTCGTTACTAGACTGGCACTGGCTGTCTTTGTTCCCGATGTTCATAATCTTCTTCATTTCCGCACTTGCGGAAACTAATCGTCCGCCGTTTGACCTGGTCGAGGCTGAATCCGAACTCGTAGCCGGCCATATGATCGAATATTCGTCGACGCCCTATTTGATGTTCATGCTCGGGGAATACGTCGCCATAATGCTGATGTGCGCATTGACCACCATTCTTTTTCTTGGCGGATGGTTGCCACCATTCGACTTCGCACCGTTCACCTGGGTCCCCGGCGTGTTCTGGTTCGTCGCCAAGGTTTGCATGGTCTTTTTCATGTTTGCGATGGTGAAAACCATGGTGCCACGCTACCGCTATGACCAGTTGATGCGCCTCGGCTGGAAGGTGTTCCTGCCAATCTCTCTTTTCATGGTGGTAGCCACTGCCGCGTTCCTGAAGTTTACCGGATGGGTGGCGTAATGATGATGACGATGTTCAACATAGGGAAGATGCGACCATGACCGCTCTTGCACAAGCCGCGAAATCCCTTCTCCTGAAGGAGTTCGTCAGTGCGTTCATACTAACCATGCGCCAGTTTTTCGCGCCGAAAGCAACTCTCAACTATCCCCACGAAAAGGGGCCGACCAGCCCGCGTTTTCGTGGCGAGCATGCTCTTCGACGCTATCCCAACGGTGAAGAGCGTTGCATAGCCTGCAAATTGTGTGAGGCCATTTGTCCCGCGCAGGCAATTACCATCGAAGCCGGGCCGCGCCGCAACGACGGCACCCGCCGGACAGTGCGCTATGACATCGACATGGTCAAATGCATCTATTGCGGATTTTGCCAGGAAGCATGTCCCGTCGATGCAATTGTTGAGGGGCCGAATTTCGAGTTCGCCACCGAAACGCGTGAGGAACTGTACTACGACAAGGACAAATTGCTCGCCAACGGCGATCGCTGGGAAAGGGAACTGGCGCGCAACATTGCGCTGGATTCGCCCTATCGGTGATGCGAATTGGCGGCGCTGTTACGCCATAGCGGCGAATGCACCGCCCGGATCTGGAAAGCGCCGGGTGAAATGAAAATCGGGACGCCAATCTGGCGTCGAAAAGGAAAGAACCGGGGGAACTGATGCTGACTGGACTGGCAGCTGCGTTTTTCTACCTGTTTGCGTTTGTCGGGATCGCGTCGGCTGTGATGGTCGTGGCGTCGCGCAATCCCGTTCACTCGGTTCTGTTTCTGATTTTGACGTTTTTCAATGCGTCGGGCCTGTTTCTGCTCGCTGGGGCAGAGTTTCTCGCGATGATCCTGCTTGTCGTCTATGTCGGTGCGGTCGCCGTTCTGTTCCTGTTTGTCGTTATGATGCTCGACGTCGACTTTGCCGAACTGAAACGCGGCGCACTCGAATACGCGCCAGCCGGTGCGCTCGTTGGCATCATACTGGCAGGCGAACTGATAGTTGTATTGGGTGGGTACGTCTTTTCACCGAACCTGGCGGGCCAGACCGCACGCCCGATACCCGATATCGCGGAGCGCCACAATACTGCTGCGCTCGGAGACATTCTCTATACCGACTACATCTACTTCTTCCAGATTGCCGGGCTGATCCTGCTGGTCGCAATGGTTGGCGCAATCGTGTTGACGCTGCGCCATCGCGAGGGCGTCAAGCGCCAGGTTGTCGCCGATCAGGTCGCGCGTACGCCGGAAACTGCCATTGAAGTCAAACACGTTGAAACGGGCAAGGGTATATGACGCCATGAGCATCGAAGTAGGCATCTCCCACTTTCTGACCGTATCGGCAATCCTGTTTACGATCGGCGTATTTGGAATATTCCTGAACCGTAAGAACGTGATCGTCATCTTGATGTCTGTCGAACTCATCCTGCTCGCAGTAAACATCAATTTTGTCGCCTTTTCCGCTGCGCTGAACGATCTCGTTGGACAGGTTTTCGCATTGTTCGTGCTGACAGTTGCCGCTGCAGAAGCAGCAATCGGTCTGGCCATACTTGTAGTCTTCTATCGAAACCGCGGTTCAATTGCGGTCGAAGACGTGAACATGATGAAGGGCTGAACGGATCATGTACCACGCCATCGTTTTTCTGCCGCTTATCGGATTTCTGATCGCCGGCCTGTTTGGGCGCTCAGTTGGAACCAAGGCATCGGAGTACATCACTTCGGGCTTTCTGGTCATTTCAGCGCTTCTGTCCTGGGTAGCCTTCTTTCAGGTCGCTCTGGGCCATGGCGAAGCCTTCACCGTTCCCGTTCTGCGCTTCATTCAATCCGGTTCGCTTGGTGCCGACTGGGCGCTGCGGATCGATACGCTAACCGTGGTGATGCTGGTGGTGGTCAATACGGTCTCCTCGCTGGTTCACATCTACTCCATCGGTTACATGCATCACGATCCGCACCGGCCACGCTTTTTTGCGTATTTGTCGCTGTTTACGTTTGCAATGCTGATGCTGGTGACGGCCGACAATCTCGTGCAAATGTTTTTTGGCTGGGAAGGCGTCGGATTGGCGTCGTATCTGCTCATCGGATTTTGGTACCACAAGCCGTCGGCGAATGCCGCCGCGATCAAGGCCTTCGTCGTCAACCGCGTCGGCGACTTCGGGTTTGCGCTTGGTATTTTCGGCCTGTTTGTGGTGTTTGGTTCAATCAACCTTGGAACTGTCTTTGCAAGTGCCGCAAATATGGCAGAGGCACACGCACCCGGAGGCGATACGGTACTTGAATTCCTCGGCTATGCGCTGGACCGGGACACCGCCCTGACAGTCGTATGTCTGCTGCTGTTCATGGGTGCAATGGG
>JAHEGF010000301.1 GCA_024645155.1 Phyllobacteriaceae bacterium
GATCGCCATCTTCCTCAACCTTCGGACGCCGCGGTTCTATTGCCGCTTCGTCTGCCCGTTGGGTGCACTGTTCGGCCTTCTCGGCCGTCATGCGCTGTGGCGCATCGGCAAACGAGACCCCGAGTGCTCTGACTGTCACATCTGCGAACAGAACTGTGAAGGGGCCTGCGCACCGGCCGGCGTCATCCGAACCCACGAGTGCGTCCTGTGCTTGAACTGTCTCGCCGAATGCCGGCACGACCTGGTCGGCTACCGGACGACCATTTCGGCCACCGGCGAGCTTGCGCTTCCCGACGTTACCCGCCGGCAATTCGTCCTTTCGGCCCTGTCTGGACTTGCCGCAGCGCCATTGCTGCGTCTGGACGGTCAACTGACCGCCAACTGGAACCCTCGACTGGTGCGTCCACCCGGTGCGTTGGCCGAGACCGAGTTTGTTGACCGCTGCATCAAGTGCGGACAGTGTATGCGGATCTGCCCCACCAACGTCATCCAACCGGCCGGATGGGAATTCGGGCTGGAGGGCCTCTGGACGCCGATGCTCAATTTCCGGATCGGCACCAGTGGTTGCCAGTACAAGTGCATCGCCTGCAGCAATATTTGCCCGACGGCCGCCATCCGTCCCATTACGCTCGACGAGCGCCTGGGCCGCAACCGTTTTGCAGAAGCCGGGCCGCTTCGCATCGGATCGGCCTTCGTGGATCGCGGCCGCTGTCTGCCCTGGGCCATGGACACACCCTGTATCGTATGCCAGGAAAACTGCCCCGTCAGCCCCAAGGCCATTACCACCCGAACGGTATTTTCACCAATAACCACCGCGCAGGAGCTGCTCGTGGCCGATGCCGACGCCCATACGATCCGATTCCGGTCGGCCGATTTGCCGCACGGTCGATTCGCCACCGGCGATTATTACTGCCGCATCCCGGAAGATAACGCGTCCGGACCGCGGCGCATCGTCAAAAACACCGACCGCGAACTGACGCTATCGGCTGAGCAGCCATTGACGCTCCCGCCGGCGTCGGGTGCGCGGGTCGACATCCTGATCCGGCTCCAACAGCCCCACGTGCAACCGGAAAACTGTATCGGCTGCGGTGTCTGCGAGCACGAGTGCCCAGTCAGGGGCAAGCGGGCTATCCGGGTGACAGCCGAAAACGAAACCCGGAATCCCGATCATGCCATGACGCTGAAGTGATCACGTCATCATAACAAACCGATCGCGCCGGACTCCATCGACCCCCGGCGTCTTTGTCACCTTTAAGCGACCAATGGAGGACTGATACCATGAGCACAAAACCCGACCATAACCACAACGACCGTGCCCATATAGATTGGACCCGCAGAAGATTCCTCAAAACCACTGGAGCCGTCGGCCTCGGATCACTGATGGCCGCCTACGGTCAACAAGCAGCTGGTTCGCCCCCCCCTAAGACCCAGGCCGATGAATCGTCCACGGTATCCGAACGCCCTTTCGGCAAGACCGGTCAGATGGTGTCCATCCTTTCGCTCGGCGGCATGTTCGACATTCCCAACAACCAGCTGCTGCTCAAACAGGCCGTTAAGTGGGGTGTCACATACTGGGACACGGCCAACTCGTACGAAGGCGGACGCAGCGAAAAGGGGATCGGCAAGTATTTTGCCAAGTATCCCGAAGACCGCAAAAAGATCTTCCTTGTCACCAAGACCGGCGCCTGGACCACCTCTGGGATGACGAAGCACCTCGAAACGTCGCTCGAGAGAATGCAGACGGACACCATCGATCTGCTCTTCGTCCACGGTATCAGAAATATCAGCAAGATGGACGGTGACATCAAGGCCTGGGGCGAGAAAGCCAAGGCCAGCGGTAAACTGCGCTTTTTCGGTTTCAGCACCCACAGCAACATGGAAAATTGCCTGCTTGAAGCCGCCAAGTTGGGCTGGATCGACGGTATCATGATGTCCTACAATTACAGGCTCATGCAAACAGACCAAATGCGGGCGGCTGTGGAGGCCTGCAACAAGGCGGGCATCGGCCTGACGGCCATGAAAACCCAGGGCGGCGGACCGGTGAAAACCGAAACGGAAACCGAGCTGAGGCTGGCGGGTCGGTTTATGGAGAAAGGGTTTACGGACGGTCAGGCCAAACTCAAAGCGGTGTGGGAAGATCAACAGATCGCCAGCATCTGCTCCCAGATGCCGAACCTGACTTTGCTGATGAGCAATGTCTCCGCCGCCCTGGACAAAACCCGCCTCAGCTCAGGCGACATGCGGCTATTGCGGCACTATGCCCGTGAAACGCAATCGGACTACTGCGCCGGTTGCACCGCTATCTGCGAGCCGGCCCTGGCCCATCAGGCACCCATCGGAGATGTCATGCGCTGCCTCATGTACAGCCGCAGCTACGGGAACAAGGAGCAGGCGCAGGCCGTCTTCCAGAACATGCCGGCCGAGACCCGCCGACGTCTGGCGGCGCTCGATTATACCGCAGCCGAGAGCCGCTGCCCTCAAAAACTGGCCATTGGGCGTTTGGTTAGGCAGGCAGTTCGGGAACTCAGCTAGTTTCCGACCAGAAATGGCCCTTTCCCGCAATTTCGGCGTCAACCGGCGGCATCGCTTGTGCGGCATACAGTAGTATGCCTCCGCGCAATCTCGCCGATTTCCTTGAACTTGCAGAAAATTGCACATTTCTGGATCGGAAACTGGTCAGTGCCCTTAAAGAAACCGTGGATGAAAACTCAGCTAGTTTCCGACCAGAAATGGCCCTTTCCCGCAATTTCGGCGTCAACCGGCGGCATCGCTTGTGCGGCATACAGTAGTATGCCTCCGCGCAATGTCATCGATTTCCTTGAACTTGCAGAAAATCTACCGTTTCTGGATTTGCGCTTCCATTTTGCCAACTTGTGTGCTTATACCGAATGCCGGAAGTTTATTACGATTAGCGCTTTTTTAAAATTCCCCTGTCCCCCTTTGTCAAAGGGAGGACTGGTAAAGACTTAGAGTGGTGTCAACATAACTCTTACGACGCCGGGGTGCATGCTTTCCCCCCTTTAAAAAAAGTGCGGCCAGGGGGGATTTTGGACTGGCATATTCCTTCCAACCGGTACATATTTATGACAACAGCTATAGACACCGGCGCTGAGGCCTTTCCGGTTTCCGGGCAAACGACTTTCTTTACTGCACGGAATTAATGGTTATCATGAAACAGTTTTGAGTATTTATCATTAAGGAGGCACTGTCATGTACAACAAAGTCGTTATGGACCATTTCAGGAATCCCAGAAACGTCGGTGTGATCGAACAAGCGAACGGTATTGGTGAAGTCGGCAATCCCCTTTGTGGAGACATGATGACGATTTATTTAAAGATAACCGATGAAAAAATCGAGGACATCAAATTCCAGACCTTCGGATGCGGCTCCGCGATCGCCGTTTCGAGCATGCTGACCGAAATTGCCAAAGGAAAAACCGTCGAGGAAGCCAAGAAGATCACAAACAAAGACGTCGCCAAGGCCCTCGAAGGCCTGCCCAAAAACAAGCTCCACTGCTCCAATCTGGGTGCAGATGCACTACACCTGGCTCTCCAGGATTATGAAGACCGCAAAACCGGGAAAAAACGACCGGAAGAGGTCCGCGCCGAGAAACACGAACACGTTCATGGAGAAAATTGTTATTGCCCCTACTGCGACATCGAAATCAAGGAAGGGTCGACTTTCTGTGAAGCCTGCCACAGTAGCCTGGAAGAAGAACATTAATCGACGGGGGAAAGCAGAAAAATGAAGATTATCAACCTGGATCAGATATCATCCAAACCGTTGTTGCCGGAAGTGAAAGCGGCGATGATCGATGCCATAAACAAGGACTACCACAATCCTTCCAGCCAGCACAAAAGCGGCGAAGCCGCCGCCGAGGCCCTCGAAAAAGCCCGCAATTCGGTTGCCGAATTGATCAATGCGGCCCTGCCCAAAGAAGTGGTGTTCAACTCCGGCGGCACCGAATCGGTCAATCACGCCATCAAGGGAGTGGCGATGGCCAATGC
>JAHEGF010000302.1 GCA_024645155.1 Phyllobacteriaceae bacterium
CGAAAAGACCCGCCAAACAGGACCCGATCAAACGACACCCCTCTATATCCGGTAGGCATCCGGACGAAAACCACAAGATGCTGGAAAAATTTAACGCAAAAGCGTAATATTTGGGCAGCATCCGATGAGATGCGCAACCGAAGGGACACTGATATGAATTTGAGCGCACCTACCAAACCAATGTTCTTGGTCGCCGTTGTCCTCGCCGTCCTGGCCATTATCGGCATGTTCGTCGCAATCCCGTTTGTCAGCGCAAATGGCTTCTGGGTCATGACCCTGGGCTTTGTGGTCCTGGCTGCCGGCAACTTGATGAAGGGCGCCTGATCGTCCGCTGCCGTACCGGCAAAGCCCGGTGCGGCGGCAATTACCGATACGGGATAGCGCCTCTGATCCGGACCTCCTCGGGCGAGATGCTCGTTTGATAACAGAGAACCTCAACCCCGGCCGACACGGCGCGCTGCGCGGCTTGTGCGTAGGCAGGATCGATGTCGGCCGCCAGTGATACCGCTGTGCAATCGCTACGCTGCACCAGATAAAGCAGCACCGCCCGATGGCCCAAGGCGGCCATTTCCGAAAGATTGGCCAAATGCCGGGCGCCGCGCGCCGTGACACTGTCGGGAAATTCGGCCAGACCGGACCGGCGCGACAGGGTTACGGATTTCACCTCGACATAGGCGTCGGGCAACCCCGGCCCCTGCAACAGGAAGTCCACCCGGCTGGCGGTTGAGTATTTCTGTTCTGGGCGTACGGTCGGGTAGGCCGACAGTTGAGGGATCTCGCCCGTCTCGAGGGCGGCGCGCAACACCCGATTTGGCAGGCTGGTATCGACCCCGGTAAAATGACCATTCTCGTGGTCAACCAGCCGCCATCCGAATTTCAGCTTTTTCCTGGGGTCGTCGTTGGGCTCCAGCCAGATCCGCGTTCCCGGCTCGGCCAGCCCCAGCATCGAGCCCGGATTTGCGCAATGTGCGGTCACGTCACGCCCGTCTTCCAGTACCGCATCGGCCAAAAACCGCTTGTAGCGACGCGTCAGCCGGGCAGGAACAAGAGGGGTAGGAAAGCGCATGCGGCAGTCTTAGAATGTTTTGCGTCGTTTCGGAACGGAAATGCAGCAATGCACGCGAACCTTCAATGACTCGCAGGCGTTTTCCGCTTTAACTGCGGTCCGGAAGCGACGAAAACTGTGGTGTGCCCGAGGGCGAAAAGGAACACGTCATGTCCAATCCCAGCGCTGCCATGCTTGTCATCGGAGACGAGATTCTGTCGGGCCGCACCCGAGATTCCAACATGTACTATTTGGCGGGAGAACTGAGCCACCATGGCGTTGACCTGAAAGAAGTTCGCGTGGTGTCGGACGATGCCGCCGCGATCGTCGCGGCGGTCCTTTCGCTCAGCTCGGCATTCGACCATGTCTTCACATCGGGCGGAATCGGCCCGACCCATGACGACATCACCGCCGATTGCATTGCCGAAGCCTTTGGCGTCCCGATCGGGGTGCGCGGCGACGCACGCGCTTTGCTGGCGGCGCATTACGACGCCCAATCCATCCCTTTCAACGAGGCACGGCAGCGCATGGCGCGCATTCCGGAAGGTGCGACCCTGATTGACAATCCTGTATCGGTCGCACCGGGGTTCACCCTACGCAATGTCCATGTCATGGCGGGCGTGCCGCAGGTGTTCCGCGCCATGGTCAGCAGCGTCTTGCCGACCATTACCGGCGGCGCCCCGTTGCTGTCGCAAAGCCTGCGCATCGACCGTGGCGAAGGCGAGATCGCCGGGCCTCTGGCGCACCTTGCATCGGATTTTCCCGACCTCACGATCGGGTCGTACCCGTTCCAGCGCAATGGCGTCTACGGCGCCAATATCGTCATCCGTGGCCAGGAAGGCTCGCGGATCGATGCCGCCGTCCTGCGGCTTGCCAAGTTGTTCCCGGAGGAGTCATGACTCCTCCCAGGCACCTGCCCAGCCCCGAAAAGCTCTACGAGGTCTGCGAAGCCACATGGCCGCCTGCCTCGATGACCCGGCATGGCGCCTGGACCATCCGCGAAGGACAGGGTGGTGGAAAGCGTGTTTCGGCGGCAACCGAAAACTGGCCGACAACCGAGGCCGACCTGCCGGCGGCCGAGAAGGCGATGCGAGCACTTGGCCAGCAGCCGATGTTCATGATCCGCGAAGGCGAACAGGCGCTGGACAAGATGCTTGAAGCCCACGGTTACGAAGTGGTCGATCCGGTCAATCTCTACGCCATTCCGATCGAGGATCTGACCCGTGAACCGCTGCCGCGGGTTTCCGGACTGACGGTATGGCCACCGCTGAACATCATGCTGGAACTATGGCAAAAGGGCGGGGTCGGGCCGGGCCGGATCGCGGTCATGCAGCGCGCCAACGGACCAAAGACCGGCCTGCTTGGCCGTTCGGACGATCATCCAGCGGGGGTTGGATTCGTTGCGATCCACGACGGGATCGCCATGGCCCACGCGCTGGAAGTGTCCCCCGACATGCGGCGCCTTGGAACCGCCAGCAACATGCTGCGCGCCGCCGCCATTTGGGCGGCGGATCATGGTGCGACGATGTTTTCACTGATCGTGACGCAGGGCAACCACGCTGCGAACCCGCTATATGCCTCACTTGGAATGCGCCTGGTGGGTCACTATCATTACCGTATAAAACCAATCGTCAAAGAGTAGGCAGAAATGAGCAAGCCAGCCGACACCCCCACCGCCCTGAATCTGCCGCAAGTGGATCCGCTGCCCGAAGCGACGCAGAAATATTTCGACATATGCGCCGAAAAGCTGGGACTGGTTCCGAATGTCCTGCGCGCGTATGCATTTGACATCGACAAGCTGAATGCCTTCACCGCGATGTACAACGACATCATGCTGGGCGACAGCGGGCTCAGCAAACTGGAACGCGAGATGATCGCGGTTGTGGTCAGCGCCCGGAACCGGTGCTAGTATTGCCAGGTTTCGCATGGCGCGGCGGTGCGGCAATTGTCGGGCAATCCGCAACTGGGCGAAGCGCTGGTGATGAATTACCGGGTAGCAGACCTGAACAAGCGGCAACGCACGATGCTGGATTTCGCCGTCATGCTGACCGAAGCCAGTGCCAAGGTCGAGGAGGCTGACCGGCAGGTGCTGCGCGACGCCGGCTTTTCCGACCGCGATATTTTTGACATCGCCAATGTCGCCGGGTTTTACAACATGTCCAACCGGATCGCGTCGGCCCTCGGCATGCAACCAAACGACGAATACCACGCCCAGGCCAGATGACGCGGAAAGCTCTCATATATCTGATCGCGGCGCTGGTCCTGCCGTTCGGCGCACAGGCCGAGGGTCTGGAGCTTCCGGCGACCGCAGTCAAAACGGGCGAGCGGCTGGTGCCGTACGGCGACTATGACATGCCGGTCGGCCCGTTCCTGGACGGAAACATCTCTACAGTCGTGGCGCAGGGGGCAGTGACCCAGCAAGCCTGGCGGATCGGCAGCTTTGGCCAGACCAGCCTGCACCTGATCAATTCCCTGAAAGATCAGCTTATCGACGACGGGTTCGACCCGCTGTTCGAATGCCAGACCGACGGCTGCGGAGGTTTCGATTTCCGCTTTGGCACCCTGGTGATGAGCGAGCCCGACATGCATGTGGATCTGGGGGACTTCCAGTATTTCGCGGCACACAAACCGGGCGAAGACCAATTCGTCAGCCTGCTGGTCAGCCGCAGTCCGGGTGCGGGCTATCTGCAGATCATCCGGGTCGATCCGTCCGAAGTGGACGATTCAGTGGCCACCGTCACCTCGACAAAAGCCGACCCTCAGGCCGCGACCCTGACGGCGGCCAGCCCCGTTGGCGACCGGCTTGAGCGCACCGGCCACGCGGTCCTGTCCGATCTGGTGTTTGAAACCGGATCGTCCAATCTGGGCAGTCGCGACTTTGTCTCGCTTGCCCAGTTGGCGGAATATCTGTCCGCGCACCCCGAGCGAACCGTCGCACTTGTCGGCCACACCGATGCAGAG
>JAHEGF010000072.1 GCA_024645155.1 Phyllobacteriaceae bacterium
GCGGGTTGATCGGCTCGACGCAGGCACTGGCATCCGGCAATCTGAACGTGAGTATAGGAAATACCGAGCGCAGGGATGAAATCGGCGAGATGAGCCGTGCGCTTTCGGTGTTCAAGGACAATGCCGGCCGTGTCGGCGCGTTGCAGACCGAGCGCGAGGAGACCCGTGAGCGTACGCAGCAAGAGCGCGAAGAAATGATGCGCAGGCTGCGGGAATCGATCGGAAGCGTAGTCGATGCGGCAGTGCGCGGTGATTTCACGCAACGTGTCGACGTCGAATTCGACGAAGCCGATCTCGACGAGTTGGGCCGAAGTGTAAATGCCCTGGCTGAGTCCGTCGAACTGGGTCTCACCGAAACCACGGCGGTCCTGTCAGCTCTTGCCCAGGGCGACATAACCAAACGCGTGAGAGGCACCTATCAGGGTTCGTTTAGCCGTCTGAAGGAAGATACCAACACGATGGCTGATCAGATTGCCATGATCGCCGAGCGCATAGGCGCGGTCACCGGCTCCGTCCTTTCAGCAACTGACGAGATAACCGCCGGCGTCTCGGATCTGTCGGTACGCACCGAACATCAGGCATCGTCGCTGGAAGAAACGACCGCGTCCATGGAGGAGCTTTCCACGACGGTTCGCCAGAACGCCGAAAACGCCCGGGAAGCTGAGCAGATTGCATCCGCTGCACGTGAATCGGCCATAAGTGGTGGTGAAATCGCCGGCGAAACTGTAGATGCAATGAACCGCATCGAAGGCTCTTCACGCCAGATTACCGAGATCATCGGGGTTATCCAGGATATCGCATTCCAGACCAATCTTTTGGCACTTAACGCCTCTGTCGAAGCGGCCCGCGCGGGCGAATCCGGCCGTGGTTTTGCAGTGGTTGCAAACGAAGTGCGGGCACTTGCGCAGCGCTCTGCCCAAGCCTCCAAGGACATCAAGGAACTGATCGCCAATTCCGGAAGCGAAGTTCGCGAAGGTGTCGGCCTGGTCAAGCAGGCCGGTGAAAGCCTGGAAAAAATCGTTTCCAACGTTCGCCGGGTCGCAGACGTTGTCTCCGAAATTGCCTCGGCAAGCCAGGAACAGGCTACCGGTATCGATCAGGTTACCAATGCAATCAACAACATGGACGAGATGACCCAGCAAAACGCTGCACTTGTTGAAGAAACGACCGCGGCACTGCATTCGGCGCAGAAACAGGTGGGCGATTTGCAGTCGGTTGTCGGTTTCTTCAAGACCGGAAAGGCGCCGGCCGCAGAAACAGACACGGAGGCCAAAACCGCGCCCATTGACACTAAACCGCAAAAAACCGCCTCCGGCAGTGGACCGCGCGTTGCCAAGGAAGACGATATGCAGGTTGAAAGCCCGGTTCATGCACAGCAGCGCAACTTGACACAAAAAATCGCGGTTTCATCGGCAATGCCGGCAGAACTGGACGACGAGTGGGAAGAGTTCTGATGTCGGCAACGAACCGCCTATCTTGCCGCCTTCCGGCCGGAGAATTCGAATGAGGCAACACTTCACTATGGAAAGTAACGCCGGTGTCCGTATCCAATTGGGCTGACAGCCGGAAAAAACAAATGACAAGAACCGCAGGGAAAAAAGGGATTGTCGATCCATTCCGCAAATCGCACCGCGTCTGATCGGACAACGGAATTGCAAGAGAAAGAACCAAGGGAACTTGCTCAACCGGCGTTCCCGACCCAATTCGAAAGCCCATTTTCCGACGAGTTTGTACAGTTTGCGCAGACCATCACGAAAGGAGAGTTCGAGACGATCAGGGCATTTGCCTTCAAACATGCCGGTATCGCCATTGCCGATTACAAGCAGAACATGGTTTTTGGGCGCGTAATCAAGCGCTTGAGGGCACTGAGAATTCCATCGATAACGGACTATCTGGAACACCTCGACAGTCCGAATGGTCACGGGGAAATTCAATTTCTTGTCAACGCATTGACGACCAACAAAACGTCGTTTTTCCGCGAAAGCCATCACTTCGTTCATTTGACGGAGACGTTCTTTCCGGAGAAAATATCGGCCATACGGGCCGGCGCGCCTGGCAGGATACGCCTTTGGTCTGCCGGTTGTTCGTCAGGTGAAGAGGCCTATTCGATTGCGATGACTTCGTTGTCTTCACTGGCGGCGCCAGCTGCCATGCATCGCAATATCGACCTGAAAATCCTGTCTACCGATATTGACACACACATTCTCGAAAAGGCCAAATCCGGCATTTACCCGGCGGACCATCTCGACGATATCCCCGAACGTCTTGCCCGCATCTACATGCGCCGTGTCAAGAATGATGAAGCATTATGCAGCGTTCGTGATTTCGTGCGCGATCACATCTGTTTCAAGTATTTGAACCTGATTGGCGAATGGCCGATGAAGGGTCCATTCGATGCGATTTTTTGCCGCAACGTCGTGATCTATTTCAACAAGGAGACACAGCGGGTCCTGTTTGACCGTTTCGCCGAGATGCTGCCGCTGGGCGGGTATCTTTATATCGGGCATTCGGAATCGCTGCACCGGGTAAGCGAGCGCTTTGAAAACATTGGTCAAAGCATTTACCGGCGGGTCATATGATGACAGCGATGAAATCGAGCACCGCAAAAAAAAGTCCCATTCGCGTCATTGTCGTCGACGACTCGGCGCTCATTCGCAAGGTGTTGAGCGACATACTGAACAGTGATCCGGGCATTGAGGTCATTGCGACCGCTGGCGACCCCATCGTTGCGCGCAAGAAAATTCGCGAAATGAACCCCGACGTGGTTACTCTTGACATCGAAATGCCGAAGCTTGACGGATTGAGTTTTCTGGAACGCATCATGCGGCTGCGTCCAATGCCGGTCGTAATGGTTTCCGCGCTTACGGAACGGGGTTCCGATGTTGCGCTGGAAGCGCTTGAAATGGGCGCAGTTGACGCCCTGCCAAAACCCAAGATCGATATCGAAAACGGCCTGGTAGACAACCGCGACATGTTTGTTTCAGTGATCAAAGAAGCCGCCAAGGTTACAGTCTTCAAAGGTCGCCGGAAATCAGAAGACATTGCCGGGCTGAATTTCAGCAATCGCCGAGTCCCGTCTTCTGGACATGTCATCGCAATCGGAGCATCGACCGGCGGTGTGTTCGCGCTTCACGAGATTCTTGGCAGGCTCCCCGCCGATACTCCACCGGTTCTGGTGGTCCAGCACATAACCGGGACAATGATCGAAAAGTTTACCCAGCGTCTCAACGACAATTCACGTCTCAACATCGTTGTTGCTGCCGACGGCATGCGCCTTATGCGGGGCCATGCCTATGTCGCGCCCTATGACTGCCACCTGAAGCTCGGCAAGTCAGGCGGGCATTTCGTGGCCCGCCTTGTCGATGAACCACCGATGTCCGGTCACCGGCCCGCGGTGGATGCATTGTTTTCATCCATTGCTGCTGTGGCGCGGTCAGCTGGAACCGGTGTGTTGCTGACGGGCATGGGCAGGGATGGCGCAAACGGTATGCTGGAGATGCGCAATGCCGGAGCAACGACTGTATGCCAGGACGAGGCAACATCGTTGATATACGGAATGCCCAGGGCCGCTGTGGCAATTGGCGCCGCACAGGTAGAACTTCCATTGGGAGATATTGCCGAGTTTATTCTCAGGGCAACGTCACATGACCGGGCAGAGGAAATCGCGTGAACTCGGTTGCCTCAAAAGTAGCACATCCGTCTGAACCCCGTTCAGGCGGAAACCGGTTTTGGATAGAGCAGGGGCTACATTTCACCAACGTTCCGCAGGCCGGCTTCAAACTCTCCAGCAACCAGGAAGAAGTACTCAGTACGGTTCTGGGGTCCTGCGTTGCCGTTTGCGTCCGTGATCCGATTACCGGGTGTGGTGGCATGAACCATTTTCTGCTGCCTATGCCCGAAGACGATCCCGCCGACATCGAAAGCGTAGCCATGCGCTATGGCAGTTTCGCAATTGAACGCATGGTCAACCAGTTGATTGCGGGCGGGGCTTATCGTCAGCGCCTTGAAATCAAGGTGTTTGGCGGCGCCAACATGTTTGACGGATCATCGAAGATCGGTACCCGCAACGCCGATTTTGTCGAAGAGTATCTTGGGTTTGAAGGATTCAGGATTCTTGCATCTGACTTACGCGGCACCAACGCAAGAAAGGTTCGCTACCGTCCTTTCACCGGTGAGGCCTGGGTTAAGAAACTGAACCGGCATGACGATGCGCCATTCATCAATGAGCAGCTCGTAAGCCTCGACAAACCCAAAACCCGTATCGATCTGTTCTAGCGCCGTTCGACGGCATAGGTTCACCGCGTAATACAGCTGGCAGCGCTTTCTCCCGCGAGTGCCCCCATTGTTACGGCACAAAGCAAGCCATTTCCCGAAAGGTACCCTTGCGCTGCCGGTCCGGACACACCACAGGCTGCACCGCCGCCGGCGAAAAGATTTGGCAATGGTTTGCCGGGCCCGGTGACAACCTGTGCCTTTTCATTGGTCAGCACACCGCCCTGGGTGTGGAAAACCGCACCCGTGACCCTGACCGCATGAAATGGCGGCTCAAAGGGCTGGTCGCCGGTGAAGTCTCGGCCTAATGGGTCAACTATCGTACCTTTCCGGTATGCGGCGATCTGATCGAAAGTGCGCTCCAGAGAGCTTTCCGGCAGTTTCAAGGCATTGCACAGGTCCGATGTATCGCCGGCCGATTTGATGGCTCCCGCCTCTACTGCGTGCCGGTAGTCGTCAAACTCTATTCCCGCCAGGTGTATGCGCTCATCATAGACATCCCATGCAATACCGCCACGCTGCGACAATACTTCTGCGGCCTGCTCCGAATATCCACGGTGCTCATTGGCAAAGCGTTTGCCGTCAGCGTTTACCTGAATGGCACCTTGCATCATCAGCGCCCAACTGATCAGGATGCCATGGGGAACCGCAACTGATCCGTGCCCCTGATAGCTGGTCAGATCCCGTACCGCCGCGCCAAGTTTCAGTCCCCAGAGAAGGGCGTCTCCCCTGTTTCCGGCATGACCGAAATAAAGCGCATCGGCCATCTCGGGTATGTATTCGCGCATGAGTGCGGAATTGCCGCCATAACCGCTACAGGCCATGACCAGCGCTTCGCAACCAATGGATTCCTGTACACCATCGCTACGTGTCACTCCCACGCCCTTGATTTGGTCTCTGTCGACATGAATCGCAGTCACGCGTGCGTTTGTGGCAATTGCGATATTCGCTCGCTCCGCTGCGTTGACAAGGCGTGTCATCAGCGCTGCACCGGTTCGTTCGGGAACGGCATGCATGCGGTGGCGTGAGTGGCCGGGGTAGAGAAAATCATCAATGACAATCCATTCAAGGCCATGGCGGTCAGCAAGCCATTCCAGTGTCGCTCCGCAATTATGTGCCACTGCATTTGTCAGCCGTGGTTCTGCCTGGCCCCCGGCCTTTTTTTGAATATCGTTCTCGAAAATTTCTGCAGTATCGACAATGCCCTGGTTCTTCTGGAAGCGGGTTCCGGCCGCCGGAATGAACCCCGAAGACAGTGCAGTCGAACCTGAAGGCGCGTTGTCCTGCTCGATAACCAGCACCTCGGCCCCAAGGTCAGTTGCTTTCAAGGCGGCGGCGAGGCCACAAGCGCCGGCACCGATCACGACCACCTGTACCGAACTGTCAAACCTGGTATCGCCGGAATGAATGACTTGGTTCATCTGTCTCCCGGATGCACGGCACCTGCACATGGTTGTGGAATCAGGATCAGGGCTGCTTGCTCCCGATCAGTTTTTTTGCTTCGCCGCATGTAATGATATCGGCGACGGTCGACAGATCGCGGATCGCCGCATTGTGTGTTTCATTCGAGAATGCCGCACAGCCGTCGGACAGGACAATCGGATGAAATTCCCGCACATGGGCTGCGCGCACTGTTGAAGCGACACCGCCATTTGTGACGATGCCCGAAAACAGGAGCGTGTCGATGGCGTTCTTGCGTAATACCCATTCCAGCCGCGTCATGTAGAAGGCGGAATAGGCGATCTTTTCGATCGAAAAATGCGCCGGTTGAAGCAGATCGACGAGCTGCTGGCCCCAACTACCCGGAGCAAAATCGCCCTTGGCCAGAAATGGCCGCAGCTTCTTTAGATGGTCCGCTATCAGCGGTTTGCCATCGCGGCCGGGCACCAGTGTGAATTGGGTCGAGATAACCAAACCGCCGGCATTTCGCAGAGCATCGGCAACGGGTTTGACCAGATCGGGCAGACTAGCGATTTCCGGCACCGACAATCCCGCACGTCCATAAGCGCCTTCGGGGTGAAGGAAGTCGTTCTGGAGGTCGACAATGACAAGGGCGGTTTTTTTTGGATCCGGAAGGTCAGCCATCGGATTGTTCCTGACGCGTAATGATCAGATTGCCATATTGATCGGTTTCGGCTTTCAGTCCCGGATCGATGAAAATAGTGGCATCGGGTTGCTCGGCCAGTGCCGGCCCTTCGATCGTGGATCCCGCCGGAAGATCCAGGCGTTCATAGACATCGGCCGTGTGTTCAATGCCGCCGTGCCAGATTTTTCGTTGCCCGGTCAGGCATTGTTCCGTGGTTTTCGTTGCCGGCGGCGTAAAGCCGGACAAGTCCAGGCGTGGACGCTTGCCGATGACAGCGACCCGCAGGTTGACCACGCGCATCTTAACCCCCTCAAGCAGCCTGCCATAAGCGTCGAGATAGGTGATTTCGAAGGATTTGGCCAGAGATTGCAGAGTCAGATCGGCGGGGTCGCTGGCAGCCGAAACGGCAATCGTATGGGTTTGGCCAAGGTAGAGCATATCGAATTCGAACTGCCGCTCAATGGCGGTCAAAACAGCTTCTGATTGCTTGAGCGTCGCTTCCAGATCGCTGGCGATCCTATCCATAAGACCGCGCATCGCATCAAAGTCGAGGTCATCGAGAAGCGTATTGACTGTTTGAACCAGGTCCATCCGCATGTCGGCGACAACGCACCCGATCGCTGACGTAATGCCCGGATAACGCGGGACGATTGCCGCCGCCAGGCCGATCTCGTTCATCAGGGCGCCGGTGTGCAGGCTGCCGCCGCCGCCAAAGGGCATGGCGGCAAATTGCTTGGGGTCATGCCCGCGCTCGATGGAGATGAGACGGATCGCTCCCGCCATCTTTGCGTTTGCAATCCGGATGATCGCTTCCGCCGCATCCATTGCACTGATGCCCAAAGGCTTGGCGATTTCCTTTTCGATCGCAGATTTGGCCGCTTCGAGATCGAGCCTTTCAATCTTGCCGCCGATTGGCCTGTCGGCATTGATGCGGCCAAGTACAATATTGGCATCGGTCACGGTCGGGCGATGGTTGCCAAGCCCATAGGCAACGGGTCCCGGATCAGAACCGGCGCTCTCGGGTCCCACCTCCAGCAAGCCGCCCTTGTCGACATGGGCGATTGATCCGCCTCCTGCACCGATTGTCGAAATTTCAATCATCGGGGCACGAACAACCAGGCCGAAATCGATTTCTGTTTGTGCAGCCAGCGCACTCTCGCCGTTGGAAATTAGCGAGACATCAAAGGATGTACCACCCATGTCGCAGGTAATCACATTGTTGAACCCGGCTGCACCTGCAATACGCTGTGCTGCGATCACGCCGGCTGCGGGGCCTGACAGGGCCGTTCTGACCGGCATTAGCTTGGCCGTGTCAACATTCATGACCCCGCCGTTCGACTGGACGATCATGACATCCGCTGATGCACCTTCATTCCGCAGTCCCTTTTTCAACTTTTCCAGATAGTTGGCGACCACCGGCTGCAGATAGGCATTCAGGGTGGCCGTCGAACACCGTTCGAATTCCCGGATTTCCGGAAGAATTTCGGTCGCGGCGGTAACGTGGGGATTGGGCCATATTTCGCGGACAGCCTGTGCGGCCAGCAGTTCGTTGTGGGAATTGGCATAGCCATTGATAAAAAATATGCAGACGGCCGTGCAGCCTTCTGACAACAATTGACGGGCGGCGATACGAACCTGGTCAAGGTCGACCTCTGTGCGAACGGTCCCATCGGTTAAAGTGCGTTCATCGATCTCGAGACGGCAATCGCGTGTGACAACCGGCTCAAACATGCCCCAAAGGCCCCATGTCGTTGGCCGATCGCGCCTGCGCATTTCGAGCACATCGCGAAATCCCCGGGTCGTAATGATGCCCGTCTTGGCGCCCTTTCGCTCCAGGAGGGCGTTGGTTCCTACCGTTGTTCCGTGAACGACCGTCGAAATGTCGCTGAAATCGCCAGCCCCTTCCGCGATCCCGGCGATAAACCCCTGCGACTGGTCACTAACGGTCGACGGTACCTTGGCGACCTTCAGATTGCCGGTTGTCTCGTCAAGAACAAACACATCCGTATAGGTACCGCCCACATCCACACCGACGACCAAACGGGAACTGCTCATTGCAACTTTCCCGTCACATAGCCAAGTTCGATGTCGCGGGCGCGTGCCTCATCGCTGCGTTCTTCCGGTGGGCCGTAACCGCCACCACCCGGTGTTTCCAGTCGGACTCGCTGACCGCGTTCAAGCTTGATCCCGACCATCTTTGAAGCCATCGGAGGCGACTTTGGCCCATTCCCGGTATCATAAGTGAACCGGTTCAGTGCGCCGCTACAGCCGCCGAGTACACCAGGAGGAGCAAACCGGCCGCGTTCGCCAAACAGGAACGCATCGGCATGTTCTTCAAGAAGCTCGATTTCGTATATTGCACCCAATCCGCCACGGTGCTTGCCATCGCCGCCGGAATCGGGCCGCAACGCCCATTGTGTGAACATTATCGGGTAAGCCGCTTCAAGTATTTCGAGAGGCGGTATGGTTGCTGTCGAAATGGGCGCATTTCCATGGCTAAGCCCGTCACCGTTGGGGTGACCACCATGGCCGCCACCAAAAAAAGAGAACATCACCCAGCGCGAACCGTTCGATCTGTAACCGGCGATCGAAAGGGCGTTGATGGTCCCGTAGGCGCATCCGTTGGTGCGCTCCGGCGCGATTTGGGCAACCGCCTGAAAGACAACGTCGATAAGGCGCAGGATTGTTTCGGTATATCCGCCGACCGGTTTGGGCGCGGTTGCAGCCAGTATCGAGGCATCGTCAATGACAAACGACACTGGCTCCAAAACGCCCGCATTTGCCGGAACGTCACCGAACAGGTGCTTCAGGGCCACGTAGCACGCGGCGATCGTCGTCGATTTGGAGATGTTAACCGGGCCCCTGCAGGCCGGTGACGAGCGGCTGAAGTCCATTTCCATGGTCGCGCCGCTGATTTTCAGATCAAGTGCAATCTTCAGTGGTGCATCGACGATGCCGTCATTGTCGAGAAAATCCTCTGCTGATACAACTCCATCCGGCAGGCTTTCTATGTGCGACCGCATCAGTTTGGATGCCCGGTCTTTCAACATCGACAAGGCTTCCAGAACCACTGCATCGCCAAATTCGTCGAGCAGTTCGACCAGCCTTTTTGTGCCGAGATCCAGCGCATTTATCTGGCCGTTCAGGTCGCCGTAGAGCGAGCCTGGCAGACGGGAATTGGCCGACAGGATATCGACAATATCCTGATTGTACCGCCCTGCAGTAAACAATTTAACCGGCGGGATCAGCATCCCTTCCTGGAAACACTCCGTTGCAACCGGATTGTAGTTTCCAGGAACATTGCCGCCGACATCGTGCCAATGGCCAACTGAAGCCAGATAGCAAAATACCTGCCCGTTTCGGAACAGTGGCTTAACCAGCCGGAAATCTGAAAGATGGCTGCCGCCGGCGTAGGGGTCGTTGAATATGTACACGTCGCCATCGGCAAGATTTCCGTCACTGGCCGCCTTGCCAATAACCGCCTTGACCGCAAACGCCATGATGCCGACGAAAATCGGCAGGCCCGACTTGCCCTGAACCAGGGTATCGCCGCCGGCCGCATCGTAAAAACCATGCGAGGCGTCATGAGCCTCGGCGATGATCGGATTGAACGCCGAGCGGAATAACGTCGCGTCCATTTCGTCGACGATCTGCTCAAGCCTGCCTTTCAGGATCGCAAGTGTTACCGGGTCAATCATGGGTCGCTTTCATCGCTGTCGTAAATGCGTCCGGCATCCAGCATTTGTGGTGTACCGATCACGTCGTTCATACCTGCAAAATCCATCATGCGCTCACGAAACGGTCGCGTTGTGCCGTTTGACAAAAGGCTGGAGAAATATTCCTGTGTCAGCCGGGTCTGCGCTCGAACAAGCCCGCCGGGGAAAATCACGATACTGTAGCCGATGGCTTCCAGTTCGCCAGCAGAAAGCATCTCGCTCTTGCCGCCTTCAACCATGTTGGCAAGCAACGGCAGCCGGCCCCCAAGCCGGCCGACAATCGCATCCATGGCGGCCCGATCTTTTGGCGCCTCGACAAACAACACATCGGCACCGGCATCGGCATAGCGTTCGGCGCGCTCAATCGCCGATTCCAGGCCCTCGACGGCAATCGCATCGGTGCGGGCGATGACAAGCGTATCGCTACTTGTACGTGCGTCGAGCGCTGCGCGTATCTTGCCGGCCATCTCCCTGGCCGATATCAACACCTTGCCATCAAGATGCCCGCACCGCTTCGGGTAGGATTGGTCTTCGATCTGTATGGCGGCTGCGCCTGCTCGCTCAAATACCCGCACACAACGCTGCACGTTGAGTGCATTGCCGAACCCGTTATCCGCATCGGCAATCAAAGGAATTGAAATCCTGTCGCATATCTGTGCCAGAGTTTCGGCGACTTCACTCATGGACACCAGGCCGATGTCGGGGCGCCCCAACCGTGTGTAGGCGATACTGGCCCCCGACAGGTAAACAGCCTCGGCGCCGGCCTTTTGTGCAAGAAGTGCAGACAATCCGTCGAATATGCCCGGTGCCAGCAGGATCTTTTTTCCCGCCAATCGTGTCCGCAATCCGGATACTGCCGTCATCAAATCTTCCCTGCGCTGAATCGCTTTTCAAGGTGAGGTACCAATCCGCCATCTGCCAGTATTTGCATCAGAAAACCGGGGATGGGTTGACAGGCAATCGGATCGGCATCGCCGGCAACTACAAGTTTGGCCTGCGCAAGATCCAGTTCAGCCGTGTCACCATCCCGGATTTGATCTGTATCGGCGCATTCGAACACCGGCAGGCCGAGATTAATGGCGTTGCGATAAAAGATTCCAGCAAAGGACTTCGCGATGACGGCACTGACGCCGAGATGCCGCAACGCTTGTGCTGCCTGTTCGCGCGACGATCCGGTGCCGAAATTGAATCCCGCGGCGATAATATCACCAGGTTTCACATTAACGGCAAACCCGGCATTGACGGATTCCAGACAGTGGGCCGAAAGCTGGTCCAGCGGTGCGTTCATGTATTGCCCCGGCGCCAGTGCATCGGTGTCGATATCATCTCCGAATTTCCATATGCGCACCATGCCTGTCACCGGTGCCGCCCCTGAATTTCGCGCGGATCGGCAATGTAACCTGCCACTGCCGACGCAGCCACTGTGTAGGGGGAACCGAGAAAGACCTTGGAAGATGGTGCACCCATGCGGCCGCGGAAATTGCGCGCTGTCGTCGAGATGCACACGACGTCTTCGCCGAGCCGGTCCGGGCCGTAACCGGCACAGATGCCGCAAGCATTCGGAAGGATTTCGGCCCCGGCCTCCGCAAACAGCGCCATCAGGCCTTCATTTTTGGCAATTTCCTGGTCCTTCAGGGACGCAGGCGCGATTTTTAAGGTGACATTGGATGAAAGTTTGCAGCCGCGCAGAACTTCCGCTGCCATGCGCAGATCGGCCAGTTTGGCCCCCGTGCAGGCCCCGATATAGGCGACGTTGACTGGTACCTTGTTGTAGTCGCCAACCTGGGCCGCATTGGCCGGCGAGTGCGGTGCGGCGACCTGTGGCTCAAGTGCCGATGCATCGAATATGTGGTGGGCTTTCAACCGTGCGCCGACGTCCGTTCTCCAGAAATCGGCATTCTCGACTGTTCGACCGCATTCACGAAGATACCCGGCGGTTGTCTCATCGGGCGCAATTATCCCGGCCTGGCCGCCGAGTTCCGCTGTCATGTTGGACAATGTCATGCGCTCCTGCATGTCGAGTTTTGCAACGGCTGAACCCCGGTATTCAACGGCCTGGTACTGGCCGCCATCCATGCCGAGCTTGCCGCAGGTATAAAGCATCATGTCCTTGGCTGAAATTCGTGGACCAAGTTGCCCGGTCCACTCGATCAGGATCGTCTCTGGTACCTTGATCCAGATTTCACCGGTCAGGAGCACACCGGCCATTTCGGTTGCCCCGATGCCGAACATGTAGGTGCCGAATGCACCGCCGGTTGGCGAATGGCTGTCACCACCGACAACAAACATCCCGGGGATCAGGTGCCCGTTTTCCGGCACGACGACATGGCAGATGCCCTTCTCGTCGTAAAAGGCGCGAATGCCCTGATCGGCAACCCATTTTTTTGTCAGCGCCTGTATCGAACGGGTTTCATCGTCATGGGCCGGCACGTAGTGATCAGAGACAACCACGACCTTGTTCGGGTCCCATACCGTGCCGCCGAAGCGGTCAAGAATCGGCTTTACTCGCCGTGGGCCGCCTGAATCATGAATCATGGCAAGGTCTACCCGGGCGGTTACGATGTCGCCGGGTGATACCGATTGGTGGCCGCTTGCTGTGGCTATTATTTTTTCGGCCAGTGTTTGCGGCATCTCCTCCCCGTTTCTACTTGGAAAAACTTGGCAGCCAGGTTGCAATTTCGGGCCACACGATCAAAAGGCCCACCAGCACGATGGCACATCCCATGAACGGCATGGCTGCCATGTAGATATCGCGCATCGTGGTATCGGGCGTCGAAACGCCCTTCATAACGAACAGCAACAGACCGAATGGCGGCGTGGTAAAACTGATTTCAAGCGCCAGCAATACGATGACACCGAACCAGATCAGGTCGAAGCCGAGTGTCTGGGCCAGCGGAAAGAAGATCGGTACGGTCAGCAGCATCATCGATAACTGGTCCATGAACATGCCGAGGATCAAGAGGATGCAAAACATGATGATCAGCATGGAGAGTGGCTGAAGGTCAAAACTGGTGGCCCAGCCGATCAGGCCCGAACTGGCACCTGAGAACGCGAGCAGCGCCGAAAAGGTGGCGGATCCGAAAATGATCAGCAATGCCATGACGGTGACTTTCAATGCACCGGTAACCGAGTTCAAGAATGCTTCCCACGTCAGCTTGCCGTAAAGGGCAGCAAGGAGAAGAACGCCCAAACAGCCAAACGCGGCCGATTCCGACGGTGTGGACCAGCCGTTCAGGATCAGCAAAATGACGCCGATCACGATGGATACCATCGGCACGACATCAAACAGCAGCAATTTGCCGCGCTGTAACCAGCTTGTCGGTTCGACGTCGTAGGGCGGCGCCGCATCGGGATCGATCAGGCACATGATGAGAATGAGGATTGCATAAAAGCAGGCAAGCATCAGGCCCGGTACGACGCCCGCGATCAGCAGCTTGCCAACATCCAGATTGGCAAGCGTTGCCAGCAGGACGGCCAATGCCGAAGGCGGGACCAGCATCGCTAG
>JAHEGF010000073.1 GCA_024645155.1 Phyllobacteriaceae bacterium
GGACGCAGGCTCATCGCGATTGACCGGTTCGTCCGGCTGGGCGATCGGGTTACCTGTATTGCTGTCTGCACCTTCCACTTCAGCAGGATGAAGGCGCGCCTCCCTGGCAGCGAGCTTGCGCTGCTTGCGCTTGCGCAATGCCATACGCCCCGCCCGGTATCGGACCTTTGCCGACCACACACCCTCTTCGACATTTTCCAGTTCACTGGCATACGCCTCCGCGAGCGCTTCGCGATAGGACGAGTATCCCTCTGATGCCACTTTCTCGACACGGTGCATGATGGACATCCATGCCGGCGAGAACAGCAATGTGATTGCGGTGACTGCAATAGCCAGCCGGTAGAAATCATAACCAAGCGCGCCCGCGCCGAAGCCGGCTGCCGCGAGGATAAAGGAGAACTCACCGATCTGCGCCATCGACAGTCCTCCGATCAGCGATGTATCGCGGCTGTGTCCGGTCATGCGCAACAGGAAAATGTTGAGGAACGTCTTGGCAACGATCGCAAACAGCGCGACACCGGCAACAAGCATGAGGTTGTCCCAAATATAGTCGAGATCGATCAACAGCCCGATCGAAAGGAAGAACACCACCAGCAAGATACTCTGGATCGGTTCGATTACCGGAATGACGCGTGTGCGCAAGGTCGAACTGCCCATGATCAGACCGGCGACAAATGCACCATAGGCCGGAGACAGTCCGGCTGCACCGGATACGGCTGCAGCGCCAAAACAGGCAGCAAGTGCGGTCAGCGCGAGAATCTCGACTCTTTCGCCCACATCGTCATCAAATGGCAAACGGATCTTGCCGCGGCCGCCAAGCCACCACAAAAGGCCGATAAGCAGAAGCACTGCAAACCCGATCCGCACGCTAACATTGACTGCATCGATTTCGCCTCCACCCATCGAAGTGGTGAAAATGAGCATCGGAACGACCGCCAGGTCCTGGGCAATCAGGACAGCGACGGTGATCTGGCCGGCATCGCCACGCAGTTCCCCCATGTCGTCGAGCATTTTCATGGCAACGACGGTGCTGGACAACGCAATGATAAATCCGAGGATGATGCCTTCGGTCATGCGGGCACCCGACAGCCAGGTAATGAAAATCCCAATGACAAGTGCCGCACACAGCTGGCCTGCCGCAATAATGACCGCCGGTTTGAGCGAGCGCACGAACGCCTTCACTGACAATTCCATGCCGATAAAGAACAAAAGCACCAGCACGCCCATTTCGGCGAGCGCGGTGACATTGTCACTGGTCCGGATCATACCGATGCCGGTCGGACCCATGATAACACCGGCGAGAATAAATCCGACCAGAGGCGGCTGGCGCAAACGCATCAAGCCCAAACCAAACGCACCCGCCACCATGACCACGAACGCGATCTCAGTAAGGGGAAAACCGTGATGAACTGCTTGTTCCATAAACACCTCTGTTGCCTGGCTGAATGCAAGCATAGTGTTGACCATGGCGAAATGACAGCGGTGCCGGACTGGCAGAAAAAAATATTTGATAAAAACGTGCCTACGGCTAATCAGCCATGGTCTCCAGGCTGGCAAAGCTCTCCGGCTCCGCACCTGCACCGAACGGCGTCACGACTTCCACAAACTGGTCCGGATAAAATCCGTTGAAATGCGTTCGCAGCGAAAGCGAATAGGCGCCGATATGTCCGATCTCTATCCAGTCTCCGGTGTTGACGGTTTCCGGTAGCCAGAAAGGCCGGGACAGAATATCGACCGAATCACAGGTCGCGCCGCACACTCTAAAAGGCACTATAGTTTCCGGATTTCCGCTGCGGGTCTTTCGCGCGGGATCGGGAATGAACCGCGCCGGCAATGTAATCTTGCCGGTCCACGAATCCGACAGCGACGCCCAGATGCCGTCATTGATGTAGATTCGGCGCCCTTTTCTCAGCAGGACGCGGACGATCAGCGAAAATGCACGCGCAACCACAACACGGCCGGGTTCTGCGACAAGCGGCAGATCGTCAAATGCCCACTCCTTGATGTCACCGCGCAACCGGGACATCAATTGGCCAAGAGACGGCATTTCGACAGCCTGGCGCCGTGGATCGTGGCCATATTCCGCCGGGAACCCGCCTCCGATATCGAGCCCGCACAATTTGACACCGGCTCGGTTTCGCACCCAGTCCGCCGACGCAAGCGCACGTTCATAGGTATCCGGGTCCTCGATCTGGCTGCCGACATGGAAACACAGGCCGGCCTGATAACCAAGGCGCACAAGTCGGCCGAGCAATTCCACGGCATGCGCCGGGGTGGCACCGAACTTTTTCGACAATTCATAGGCCGCATGGCCTTTGGTTTGCAGGCGGACAAACACCTTCATGCTTCCTGGATCGATATCAAGCGCGCGAACAATCCGGGTAAGCTTGGCGATTTCGTCTTCATGATCGACCGCAATTATACGGATTTTATAGTCTTCCAGTGCCAGGCGGATATCGGACTGCGCCTTGACCGGATGCATGTAAAGCATTTCCGCATCTGGCGCGACATCGCGCACGGCGGCAAACTCGGCAGGTGAGGCAACATCAAACGCCGTGACCCCTGCCTCGCTCAAAGCTTTGAGCACAATCGGCTCGCCATTGGTTTTGACGGCATATGCGGTTTTTCCCGGAAACATCCCCATAAATGCCCGAACATCTTCCTTGAGGACCTCGGGCCGGAAACAATAAACCGGCTGATCCGGCCGGAGCGCCAGCGCCGCTTCACGCGCATTGTCAAATTTCTGCATTGCCGTTTCCATAAACCCGCGCTGTTGCCGAAAAGAATCACGGTTGGATGTCAAACTACCAGTTATCGGGTGGTATGTTGCCGCCACGTTCGCTAGCCGATACCCGGCATGCAAGCAAATCTCAAGGGCATCACCGTGTTGACCGAAACAAAATCCGCCGGCTCCCGGCCAATGACACTGGCCGAATGGGGCATGTTGCTGTTGCTCGGCACGATTTGGGGCGGTTCGTTCTTTTTTTCAAAAATTGCAATCGCTGAAATACCGCCGGTCACTCTCGTGTTCTGGCGAGTTGCAATTGCCGCTGCCGCCATCAATCTCTATCTGGCAATCCGGAATATCGGATTGCGTCCCATATTCCCGCTGGCGGGAAGCTTTGTTGTACTGGCAGCGCTCAACAACGTTGTTCCCTTCGGCCTGATATTCCTCGGCCAGACCGAGATCGGCGCAGGACTGGCTTCCGTACTCAATGCCACGACACCTTTTTGGACGATTCTTCTTGCACGGATTTATGCCCGTGAAGAAGGCCTGTCTGCCAACAAGATAGCGGGTGTGGTTGTTGGAATAGCAGGCACCGCGGTCATGCTCGCGCCGGCAGTTTCAAGCGGTCTTGGCGCTCCATTGTGGTCAAAACTCGTCATCATCGGAGCAGCGGTTTCCTATGCGATATCGACAATTTTCGCGAAACGGTTCACCGGAATAAAGCCGCCTTTGATCGCGGCCGGCCAATTGTCCATGTCAACATTGCTGGCGCTTCCGCTCATGCTCCTGGTCGACGGCGCTGGTGCCACATTGAATGCCGGAACTGTAACCTGGCTGTGTATTCTCATGTCAGCCATTCCATGTACTGCGTTTGCCTACATCCTCTACTTCAACCTCATCTCGTCTGCAGGTGCCTCAAACACGGCGCTGGTCACGCTTGTCGTCCCGGCAAGTGCCCTGCTGCTCGGCGCGGCATTTCTGGGTGAAACGCTGGCAACTTTTGAGATCGCGGGAATGGCCACAATAGCGCTCGGCCTGATCATTATCGACGGACGCATTTTTACCTATCGGCCCCGCCGTTCACCGGGCACTCGGTATTAGGCAACTCGCGCTATAATTCGCCCGGAATTTGCACATTTTCGCCTTTTTGAACCAGTCAGAAGGCTTTATTTCGCACTCGTTACCCACAACGTTAACGCGGTTTAGTTGATAAGTTTTTTTCAATAAAAACAATTAATTATGTGAGTTTTCTCAAGAAGAAAGTGCCATACATATTGCGCTGCAGCGACGATTTTGCTTGCGGATTCCCGCAAGCATCCTAGATTCTGGAAACATAAGAGAAGGAGGCCGAGCGATGGGAATATCACGCCCGCTTAACGTTCTCGTTTTATGTGCCGCTTTTGTATTTGTAGCGGCAATGATATTCGGGCTCCTGCCGTAGCACGGCAGGAAGAACCGTTCTCCAAAGTTTGAAAACTGCAAGTCAGGCCGGGATTTTCCGGCCTGACTTCATCACGCTGCGACGTCTGGTTCCGCGCGGGACTTGGGCCGCATTCCGATCAGGTGACAGATTGCGTAGGACAGGTCTGCGCGGTTCATCGTATAGAAATGAAGATCTGTCGAACCACGTTCGATCAGGTCGATGACCTGCTCGGCCGCAACTGCGGACGCAACAAGTGCGTGCGTTTGCGGATCGTTTTCCAGCGCCTCAAACCGAGCCGCGAGCCAGTCTGGAACATGGGCGCCACATCGGCCGGCAAAGTTCGCCACCTGGACGAAATTGTGAACCGGGAGGATGCCAGGCACTATCGGGATATAAATCCCCGCCCGCCGCACTCTTTCGACGTAGCGCTCATAGATGTCATTATCGAAAAAGAACTGGGTTACGGCCCGTGTCGCTCCGTTGTCCACCTTGCGTTTCAGCATTTCGATATCAGTGGCGAAGTCCGCGCTCTCCGGATGTTTTTCCGGATAGGCCGAAACCGTAATTTCGGTGGCACCATGGCCAGCCAGGGCTCCGACCAATTCGGCACCGTTGGCATAGCCGTCCCTATGCGGCCGGTATACCTCGCCGACGCCCCCCGCCGGATCGCCGCGCAGCGCAACAAATCGCTTGACGCCGAGTACCATGAATTCACGGATAACAGTATCCACCTCATCGCGGCTCGCATCGACACAGGTCAGGTGAGCAGCAACTTTCAGCCTAGTATCGCCGATCAGCTGCTCGACTGTCTGCAAGGTTCTGCGGCGTGTCGAGCCGCCGGCACCATAGGTCACCGAAACAAAGTCTGGCGCAAGCGGCGCCAGTTTTTTCACGGTCGCCCACAACCGCTCCTCCAGTTCGTTGTTTTTCGGCGGGAAGAATTCGAACGATACCCGTAAGTCATCTATGCCCCCCGGACGGCGGGAAAAATGCGCTGCAGCCATTATGCGGTTGTCCTTGCAGAGGAATGGGACATTTCATCAGCGACCAGCAAACGGCGGTCATGGCCGATCCAGATCTTGACGGTCAGTTCGCCGGGCTTGCCGCCGGCCGGTGCAATTTCACGCGTGTTTTCCAGATCCAGATCCGCCAGCGCCATCCATTCGCTGATCTGGGAGTCGGATATTCCCAACCGGAAATGGGCATGCTCGTTGCGCAGGAATTCCAGCTCGTGCGGCGCAAAGTCCACCACGACAAGGCGCCCCGCAGGGCGCAGCGCCAACGCCGCTTCGCGGATAACGGCAGCCGGATCTTCAAGGAAATGAAGAACCTGGTGTATTGTCACCAGATCGAAACTGCCGCGATCAACCGGCGGTGCATAGACATCTCCCTGGCGTATCTGGGCTTGCGAAATATCCGCGCTGTCGAGATTGGCGCGGGCAACGGCCAGCATGTCCCGTGACAGGTCAATACCGGTGGCGCGAACATAAAGTGGTGCAAACAGCTCAAGCATGCGTCCGGTTCCGGTGCCAAGGTCAAGCATCGCCTGGAATTTGCCATTGCCAACCATATCCAGCAACGCCGCTTCCACAGCCCGGTCCGGAGCATGCAGCGATCGTATTTCATCCCAGCTTCCGGCGTTGGCGCTGAAATAGTCGGCGGCACGCTCCCGGCGCCGCTGCTTCACCGCTGTCAGGCGCTCGAAGTCACGCGCTACAACACCGTCGTTGGGATCGATGGATGCAATAAGGGAACCGACGAACGCGCGTGCCGAAGGCGCATCTGACAGCCGGAAAAACGCCCACGAACCTTCCTGGTAGCGTTCGATCAGGCCGGCATCGTGCAAAAGTTTCAGATGTCTGGACACGCGCGGCTGCGACTGGTTCAGAATATCGGTAATATCGGTTACCGTAAGGTCGCCATGAGATAACAGTGCAAGGATTCGCATGCGGCTCGTTTCGGCAGCCGCCTTCAATGTGTCGACTACCGTGGTCAGGTTCCTGGGTTCGATGGCGTGCAACAAGCGAAGCTCCCTAAAGATATAAAGATATCTTTATGTCTTTTCTGAAGAAAGATCAAGCGCTATGAAGAGGTCGTAATGAGCGAGTTTGAAATCCGCGAAAGCGAGGTAGCTCTCGATGACGACCCGGCGTTGGCAGACGGCGATGGTCACGTTGTTTTCATCGGGCGGGTTAGCTCACCATGGAAACAGCGTTCCGAATGCCCGAAAAACCTGCGTCAGGCCCGCGAGCGGGGTCGTTCCGCATCCGTCGAGGTTGTTGCGCCATATCGCGCCGGCCTTCTCGGGCTTGAAGTGGGCTCGCGGATCATACTGCTGTCGTGGTTTGACCGCGCGCTGCGCAACCTGATCGTGCAAAAACCAAAACATGCTGAAACGCCCCGCGGCGTATTTGCTCTGCGTTCACCCGTCCGGCCCAATCCGGTCGGTCTGCACATTGTCACGATTACCGCGCTCGACCTGGACAAGGGCCTGATCGGTATTGACGCCATAGATCTGCTCGACGGCACACCGGTGATCGATATCAAACCTTACCTGCCAACCACCGATTCGTTTTCCGGCCCTGATCTGCAGCAGGTGTAATAAGTGAAGGTGTCGGCGAAACGCGAGCAGGCATTGCGCAAAGCGTTGCTGGCGCTTCTCCCCTATGCGCCCTACGAGGATTTCACATCCATGCTTGAAGCTGCGAAGGTTCCGAATTTTCGCGCGCTCCCTCCAACGGCCGCGGCATGGCTTGCAGCCATTGCCTACGTCCGCCACCGGCACAGCGATTATGATGAATTGCTCGGCGAAGGCTATGAACGCGATGCGGCGCGGTTTTTCGTCATCAGGCAGATAAATGCTAAACTGACCGAATGGCGGGCAACGCGCCTGCTCACGGCTGACAGCGACAAATTTGAGGCATGAACTGTTTCGCCACCCTCAGGTGCGGTAAATCCATTGTTCCGGCAATCGCACTGACACGTCCTCGCCCAGCGCCAGGCGGCCAGGCTTTTCAACCCAGGCAACAAGGCCACGCAAGCGTTTTGCAGCCTTCGGAAACAACAGTGCTCCCGCCTCGGGATCCGCCATCCGCGCACGTTCTGCAACCAGCTTTCCGGCAACCCGGCACGGGCCGTTCTGCGCATCGACCTTGATCGTGACACCGTTTCTGAAAAACAGGAGCGTGCCTGATGGCAACATCGACAAATCTGCAATGCCGTCCAGGACAATATTGGCACCGATCCATTCCGCCTTGATCTCGCCAAGTTCCATCGCCCGCGCGATGCGGCGCAATTCTTCTGGAGACACGATTGAAACCTGCCGTTCATTGCGGATTTCGGTTCCGCGCGGATACCAGGGTTCTCGGCCGCCCGAACGGCGTGTGGCGCCACAATGAAAATCGCCGGGAATGCCGTCAAAAGTCAGGTCGAGCGATTCAACGGCTGCCGTCTCGAAACCGTCACCCGCTGCAACGAAAAGCCCGGAAACCTTGCCCAGCAGCTTTTTCGCCGGAATGATATCCGGCTCGTCGTCGCGCCTTGCCAGTGGGTCCATCTGATTAGAAACCGGTATTGTTACATCTTGCGGACGAGTGCCGCGCCGATTGAATAGCCCGCGCCGAATGCACAAATCAACCCGTGTTCGCCAGCCGCCATGTCGGCGCTATACTCATCAAACGCCACAATCGCACCGGCTGCAGCCGTGTTTCCAAGGCGGTCCAGCACCATCGGCGCCTGTTCCGCGCTGGCTTCGTGGCCAAGCACCAGTTTCATGATCATGGCGTTCATGCGGCCATTGGCCTGGTGAAGCCAGTAGCGTTGAACATCAGACGGTGACAGCCAGTTGTCTGCGAGAAAATCCTTGATGAAATGTGAGGCGGCAACGGTGACTTCCTTGAATACCTTGTTGCCGACCTGCTTGATCAGGTTGCCTTCCATTTCGACGATATCGTTGCGTTCCTGGCTGGCACGATTGAGAAACCCGAAATTGGAGCGAATGTTGTTCGACATCTGGGTCCAGGTCCTGGTGTCGATGATTTCCCACGCCCCTTCCCGGATTTCCCCTTCCTCAAGCGGTTCGATCAGCATGGAGGCCGATGCATCACCGAAGATGAAATGGGTTTGGCGATCACGGAAATTGAGATGTCCCGAGATGATTTCAGGACTGGTTACCAAAACGGCATTTTCGGCGCCGCTGCATACCAGGCTGTTTGCAACATGCAATGCGGCAGCCGCAGACGAGCATCCAAGGCTCATGTCAAAGGCGGACCCCCCGGTTCCAAGCTCCTTTTGCACCTCGATGCCGATTGCCGGATAGGGACGCTGATGGTGGGATGCCGAGCAGATGACCATGCCGACATTCTCGGGTACTGTACCGGCAGCATTGATTGCCTTTCGGGCGGAGGCTACCGCGAATTCCGCTTCCAACGACAACTCGTCATCGGAGCGTTCAGGAATGCGCGGCGACATCCGGTCGGGGTCAAGAATGCCCGTCGGCTCGATCACCCGGCGGTGCTCGACACCGGACGCATAAACGATAAAATCGGTATTGGACGGCTCGAGCAGCGGTTCACCGGCCTTCGCGCGCCGGGCGTTTTCGCTTTCGACCCAGCTGTTGAATACCGACACGAGCTCCTCGTTCGAAATTGAATGAGGAGGGATTTCGGTTCCGGTGCCGGTGATGGCAGCGCGTTTCATGGACTTCTACCCGTTCTTTCCCGCATTGTAATGCAGGCCCGCCGGCACAATGCCACCCTTCTGTTAATCACGAATTAACCGTGTGGAAAGGGCACGCCCCCTTCGGCGGCAATTATGGCATGGACAAGGCGTTATCTGCGGTTGCAAAGTCACCGGCTTTACGTGGCGGCCTTGCCGCAATAGAATGCCCGCAAGCGGGGCAGGCAACGGGAGTCCGAAGCCATGAATGTTCTCGCCAGTTTTTCCAGGTTTTTCATCGCCCTGCCAACAGCTGCAATGCTGATTGCGCCGGGTCACGTACAATCCGCCGACTTGTTGTGCGCCGGCCTGGTGCCGCCCGGCCAGAAAATCATCTGCGCCGGTTTTGAGCCCAATTGGGCAATCGAGCTGGCCTGTGAGGGGCCCGGCGACATGCTCGGCAATTTCATAGACGCCTTTTCCGGCGGCACCATCCAGCAGACAACCGGAACCGTGACCATTCTGTCGCAAAATCCCTGGCAGTTTGAAACCAGCCATCCGGTAACAGGCTCGATTGCCTATACGCCGGGCGGCTGTACCGATGAAGGCGACAACGTCCACGACTTTACGTTTACGCCCACCGGCGCCCCCGGCCTGTCCCCGCCGTTCTTCCCGTTCTGCTGCAGGATGGAGTGATCCCTACCTCCGCAACCGCTTGTAAGTCACGCGTTTCGGGTTGACGCTGTCGGGGCCGAGGCGCCTGATCTTGTCGGCCTCGTAATCCTCGAAGTTGCCTTCGAACCATTCGACATGGCTTTCACCTTCAAACGACAGGATATGGGTTGCCAGCCGGTCGAGGAACATGCGGTCATGGGTGATGATAACGGCGCATCCGGCGAAGTTTTCCAGCGCGTCCTCGAGTGCACCTAGTGTTTCGGTGTCGAGATCATTGGTCGGTTCGTCGAGCAGCAGCACATTGCCGCCCTCCTTCAAAAGCTTGGCCATGTGCACACGATTGCGCTGGCCGCCCGATAGCGTGCCGACCTTCTGCTGCTGGTCACCGCCCCTGAAGTTGAACGACGAACAATAGGCGCGTGAGTTGACCTCGTGTTTTCCAAGCTTGATGATGTCGTTGCCGCCGGAAATCTCCTCCCAGACGGATTTTTTACCGTCGAGCGAATCTCGGCTCTGGTCGACATAGCCGAGCTTGACGGTTTCACCGATGGTAATGCTGCCACCATCGGGCGTTTCCTGGCCGGTGATCATGCGGAACAGCGTCGTCTTTCCGGCGCCGTTCGGTCCGATAACACCGACAATGCCGCCCGGCGGCAGTTTGAACGACAGGTCGTCGATCAGCAGCTTGTCGCCATAGCCTTTCGACACTCCGTTCGCTTCGATCACCGTCTGGCCGAGCCGCTCACCGGCCGGAATGACGATCTGCGCATCGCCGGGACGGCGGTCCTCGGCGGCGCGCACCAGTTCGTCATAGGCCTTGATACGCGCCTTCGACTTTGCCTGCCTGGCCTTCGGCGATGACGCAATCCACTCGCTTTCGCGCGACAATGCCCGCTGGCGCGATGCCTCCTCGCGGCCCTCCTGCTTCATGCGCTTGGCCTTGGCTTCCAGATAGGCGGAATAATTACCCTCGTAGGGGATGCCGCGCCCGCGGTCGAGTTCGAGGATCCAGCCGGTCACATTGTCGAGGAAGTACCGGTCATGGGTGACCATCAGCACGGAGCCCGGATACTCCCGCAGATGCTTTTCGAGCCAGGCGATGGTTTCGGCATCGAGATGGTTGGTCGGTTCGTCGAGCAAAAGCAGGTCGGGCTGTGACAGCAGCAGCTTGCACAGTGCAACGCGGCGGCGCTCGCCGCCGGACAGGTTCTTGACCGGCGTTGCACCTGGCGGACAGCGCAGCGCTTCCATTGCCATCTCGACCTGGGAGTCGAGGTCCCACAGGTTTTGCGCATCGATGATGTCCTGGAGTTTCGCGCCCTCATCGGCTGTCTCGTCGGAGTAGTTCATCATCAGCTCGTTGTAGCGGTCGAGGATCGCCTTTTTTTCGGCAACCCCTTCCATCACATTGCCGGCGACATCCTTCGTCTCGTCGAGCTGCGGCTCCTGCGGCAGGTAGCCGGCAGTCGCGCCATCCGCCAGCCAGGCTTCGCCGGTGTATTCCTTGTCGAGACCGGCCATGATGCGCAGCACCGTCGACTTGCCCGCGCCGTTCGGACCCAGAATGCCGATCTTGGCATCGGGATAGAAAGACAGGTGGATGTTTTCGAGGACTTTCTTGGCCCCGTAGCTCTTGTTGAGCCCGGCCATGTGATAAATGAACTGGCGTGCCATGTTTTCTCCATTGGAGCACAACGTGCGTATTTCATGATTTTCTGCCTGCGCACTTAGCGGCACTCGCCCGCAAGTTCAACTGTCCTGCCCGGGTAAATGGCCGCCACAATAGATGCGACAATTTTCCGGTTTCTGTATCCCTTGTTGTTGCTATACTTTACCGGCAAGTATCAATTGGAGGACACGGAAATGAAGTGCCAGATTTGCAATAGCAAAGAAGCCCGGCAAACCTGTTCGCAATGCGGAAAGAAATTCTGCCCCGCCTGCCGAAGCCCGTTTGCCGGCGGCAGACCCATTTGCAAGGAATGCGACTAGGAATAACAAGCATCGGCCCGTTTTGGCGGAAGTGCACAATTGATGAAACAGGATGTGCGGACCCATGGAAACCGATGAGCAAATGGCGGGTGATGCCGGCGACAACAGCCTTGCAACGGATTTGCATGCCGACCAAGCGGCCTCCGGTAATGAAGATAACGAAATCACATGCGGTCAAAGATGCCCGCACTGCAACAGGCCATGCCGGGGCTACGCGGGTCATGATGGCGCTCATCAGTGCAATCAGCACCACACCTGGTAGCAAGTATCTGTCGTCCTGACCCGTGTCCGGTACCTGACCGGTCAGCTGCCGGCCAGCACCGGCCAGATCCGGTCTGCTTTCTTGATATAGCCCGGGATATCCTGCTCCCAGGTTTTCTGAACTTCCTTGGTGATGTTCAGATACAGTTTTCCGTCAACTACTGAGAATGCTTCGGGATCGATCGGCACCTTGACACCCTGCGAAACACCATAGGCGCAATAGCCTCCGTAGGCCGGCACAAACATTTCCGGATTGGCCTTAAAAGTGTCCAGATTCTCCATGGACGAAAACCAGTATGTCGCACCATCATGTTCTGCGGAAAATTCGGGCGACCCTTTGACCGGCGCTGACTGGTTGAAATACCCGACCGGATCATAACCCTGCATCGCAACGCCCGATGAATCGATGTTGAGTGCCCCGGCGAACCCGCCTTGTATTGCCAAGCACAACAGAAACACCGTTACAGCGGCAATCTTTGTGAATGACGAAATTGAAGCCAGTTTCAATGCGTGCATTTTCTTTCTCCAGCATGATGAGCAGCGGAACCGGTATCCGCCAATCCTTGCGTGGTTGTAGCGCAGTTGCCGGAGCATATCTCATCACAGCTGGTAGCAAGGCGCGCAAAAAACCGTGAAGTGCGCCCCGACAGCCCGCTAACTAATCCGTGATCGGCAACCGGCCAAATGTGAAAACGCGTGTTCGAATTTCTTCCTAGGATTGGCGCATCGGAATTTTGGTCCGAGAGAATTCAACCGGAGTATCCCTGATGAACAGCAAATCGAAAAAAGCACTCGCACTGATGTTGATTGGCGGCGGTCTTGCCACCGCAATGCCTGGCATTTCAACAGCGGTCGCCGAGTGTGGCGCCAAGAAACCTGCTGCTGCGTGTTCGGCCTGTGCGGGCAAGAAAGACGCCTGCAATCCCTGCGCGGCCAAAAAAGTTGCATGTAACCCGTGCGCCGCCAAGAAAGACGCCTGCAATCCTTGCGCAGCCAAGAAGGCCGCGTGCAGCCCATGCGCTGCCAAGAAAAACTGACCGCAAAAGTCAAGGTGTGGCGCCGGGAAATAACCGGCGCCAAAACCCCGCTTCCTGTTCCTGCCAAATCGCGTTAAACCGGGCCCTGTCGACAAAGACAGCAGTTGGAACCGGGCGCGGAGATATCCATTGAATACCGGGCACGAAGAAAATCTGGTGATGGATTTTTCAAAATCGAGCCGGCACGAGCTTAGTGCCATGCGATGTGCAGCAGACGAGATGATCGCCGTTCTCGAAGAAGCCGCGGCGCAAGGCAAGCACATTTTGCTCGACATTCTCGATGCCGCCAAACCCGAACCCTTCACCGAATGGAAGCACTACCCGCCCGGCGACGTGCAGGACAGGGAGAAGGGCGCCTTGTGGTTCTACCACGCCCATGCCGAAGACAAGGTTGCCCGGCCGTGGGCCGAACACGGGCACTTTCACACTTTCATTTATACCGAGCATGTTCCCGTCGGCGCCGAGCCGATTGCCTTGCCGGAAAATCCCGATTTCGAGAAAGGCGGCTTGTGCCATCTCGTTTCGGTCTCGTTTGATCACGCCGGCACCCCGGTTCGGGTGTTTACGACCAACCGTTGGGTGACCAGCGAATGGATGTATCCGGCCAAGACCCTCATCCCGCTTCTTGACCGGTTCGAGGTCACAAGCGGGGATTACCTGCTGACTTCACGGTGGCTGAAAGCGGCAATCGGCCTGTTCCGGCCGCAAATCGTTGCAAGTCTGGTCGAGCGCG
>JAHEGF010000303.1 GCA_024645155.1 Phyllobacteriaceae bacterium
GCTTTTTGGCTGGTATGTCGCCAAGATGAAGATGATCCCGATCAATCGCGGCAACCGCTCCAAGGCGCTGAAAGGCGCCATCAGGGAAGCGCAAAAGCTGATGGCCGAGACCGACCGCCAGCTCATCATCTACCCGGAAGGCACGCGGCGCGAACCGGGCGCCGAACCAAAGTACAAGTATGGCATCGTCGAACTCTATGCGCAGCTTGGCATACCGGTCTTGCCGATTGCCCATGTCGCCGGCCTCTACTGGCCACGCCGCAAATTCATGCGCTATCCGGGAGTGACCAGGGCGCGGATCCTGCCGCCGATAGAACCGGGACTGGACCGCGAGGAGTTTCTCAAGCGCCTGATCGACGAAACCGAGGCAGCCTGTGACGAACTCCTGATCGAGGCGGCCAGATCCGAAAACCCGCCGCAATTTCCCCAATCAGCGGCCGATCGCCTCCATGAGCTCGGGGTGGAACTGCTACGGCGCTGAGCGTCTCACGACAGCTTCCGCGCCACGGTTTCCAGCCACCGGTCACGGATGCCAAGGCTATCCAGGTGCGAAACCGTGTTGAAGACATATTCCTCGTTCGGGCCGGACTGGCCGGCAGCCCCGCGGACGCGAAGAACCGCATCATCAGCGTCGAGCGCACCGGCATATTGCCGGTGGCTGCGGTCGACCACATAGCTGATTGCCCGAACCGTTTCGCCGCTGTTCAGCCTTATCGACAGGCTGCGCTCGAGATAGACATTTGTGACCAGTTCGCGTTCCCGCAGATAGGCAAGAACTTCGGCCTCCAGGTCGCCGGGAACGCGAAACGCCAGGCCGATGCACGAACCGCCGCGATCCAGCCCGAGCACCAGGCCGGGGCGGTGTTCGGTGCCCCGGTGGATGAATGAGTGGATGCAAAGTGACCGGTGATAACCATGCAGGCGCGCACGCTGCGTCTCGACATGGGCAAAGCCCGGCCGCCACATCAGGGAGCCATAGCCAAAAACCCAAAAATCGCCCATACCGTCATCCAGCCTTTTTTGGGCGGTGCCCTGTAAACCCATGCCTGTAGCGAGCGTCAGTCCATGCCGTCAAGCCACCAGAAAACCTCCGGACCGGCAAAACGCATCATGATGCTGGCGGCTGCAATTGTTGCAGCTATCGCGCTTTATGCAATTGGCTGGCATTTTGTGACCGGCAAGATCACCGCCCGCGCCGATCGCGCCATCTCTTCGGCAAATGCGGGCGGCCAGAGGGCGTCCTGCGAAAACCTTGAGGCGCGGGGCTTCCCGTTTCGCATCGGCATTTTCTGCGACAGTGTTCTCTATGAAAACCGGAACGCCGGCGTGTTTGTCACTGCCGGTGCGCTGCGTTCGGCATCGCAGGTCTACCGGCCGGCGCTGGTGCGCGGGGAAATCGACCCGCCGGCCCATCTTGAAATACCCGGATTGGTGCCCCTCGATCTGACCTGGCAATGGCTGGGCGCGAGCATGCGCATGTCCAGACCCCTGCCCGAAAGATTGTCGCTATCGGCGACAAAATTGCAGGCCAACATTTCCGAGGGCTACAGTTTCGAAAGCGGTGCGCTTTTTACCGCTGAAAAATCCGAATTGCACATGCGTCCCGACGGCAGCAATCTCGATGTTGCGGCAACATTTGGCGGGCTGGTGTTTTCCGGTTCACCCGGCGGCATGCCATTTGATGGCGAAATCGACATCCGCATCGACGACGGAATAAACCGGCTGGCTGGTGCCAACATGGATCCGCGCGGCCTTTCGGCGGACATTCGAAAACTGGCACTGGCTGCTGCTGCCGGTGGCGCAATCTCCATGACCGGGCCGCTGGCGGTTGGCACGGACGGCCTTGTCGACGGAGAAATCGAGATTGACATCACCGACGCCGGCAAGCTGGCCGATGCTCTCGCCGAAGTCGCTCCGGCCCATGCCCCGCAAATCCGCTCGCTACTCGGCGCGGCAAATGACAACGGTGATGGCAATAAGGCAAAGCTGACGCTGCGGCTGGTCAAGGGGAAGGTTTTTGCCGGTCTTTTCCCGCTCGCGCAGATCCCGCCATTGTAATTAATCCTTGGCATGTTCCGGATGCAGGACCGCCTGGCGGCCGAAGTCCGGTGTATCTGTTTCCTGCCCGGCTTCGATGATCGAACGGCGAACTTCGCGCGTCCGCGTGAACAGGTCGAACAGTTTTTCGCCATCGCCCCAGCGGATGGCCCGCTGCAGCGATGACAGATCTTCCGAGAATCGCGCCAGCATTTCCAGTATCGCGTCCTTGTTGGATAGGCAGACATCGCGCCACATCGTCGGATCGGAAGCCGCCAGGCGGGTAAAATCGCGAAAACCGGATGCGGAATACTTGATCACTTCCGATTTCGTAACCGATTCCAGGTCGTCGGCTGTACCGACGATGTTGTAGGCGATGATATGGGGCAGATGCGAGACGATCGCGAGCACCAGATCATGGTGGTCCGGGTCCATGGTATCGACATTCGATCCGCAGGCCTGCCAGAAATTGCTCAGTTTTTCGAGCGCACCGGCATCGGTGCCCGGCAACGGTATCAGGATGCACCATCGGTTTTCAAACAGGTCTGCAAAACCCGCATCCGGTCCCGAACGTTCGGTGCCGGCGATTGGATGGCCAGGGATGAAGTGGACGCCATCTGGAATGTGCGGACTCATGTCGGAAATGACCGATTTCTTCGTGGAGCCTGCATCCGTCACGATCGCGCCGGGTTTCAATGACGGCGAGATGGCCTCGGCCACCGGGCCCGACGCTCCAACCGGAACCGATACGATGACAAGGTCGGCCTCCGATACCGCATCGGCTGCGTTTTCGTGCCAACTGTCGCCGAGCCCGAGTTCGCGCGCCCGCGCCAGCGTCCCAGGTGACCTGGTTGAAACCGCAACATGGCCCGCCAGCCCCTCGCGGGCTATGACATGGGCAAGCGACGATCCGATCAGACCGATGCCCACCAGGGCTATTTTCTCAAACATCGGCTGGCGCATTGTTCAGGCTTTCAAAAATTCTTTCAGGGCGGCAACAACGCCACGGTTGGCCTGTTCGTCGCCAATCGTCATGCGCAAAGCATTTGGCAGACCATAGGCACCGACCCGGCGCAACACATAACCGCGAGCCAGCAGGAATTCATCGGCCGCAGCGGCATCATGCGCGCCATCTTCGGGAAGGTGGATCAGGACAAAATTCCCGGCACTCGGCGTCACCCGCAAACCGAGCCCTTCCAGTGCACCGGTCAGCCATTCGAGCCACTTGTCATTGTGGGCAACAGCCCGTTCGACATGGGCCCGGTCGCGGATGGCCGCGGCACCGGCGGCAATGGCAACGGAATTGACATTGAACGGTCCACGCACACGATTGACCGCGTCGATCACCGCTGGCGGAGCATACATCCAGCCGATACGTAAACCGGCAAGACCGAAAATCTTGGAGAATGTCCGCGTCATGACAACATTGCCCGATGACGAGACCAGTTCGATACCGGCCTCGTAGTCATTGCGGCGCACATACTCCGCGTAGGCCGCATCCAGCACCAGCACCACCGAAGACGGCAGTCCCGCATGCAGGCGGCGCACTTCCTCGAAAGGCAGATAGGTTCCCGTCGGATTGTTGGGATTGGCGAGAAACACGATTTTCGTGCGATCAGTCACCGCTGCCAGCAGGGCGTCGACATCAGCCGTCTCGTTCTTCTCTGCGACCTGAACCGGCGCTGCCCCGCATGCCAACGTGGCGATCTTGTAAACAAGGAAACCGTATTGCGAATAGATCGCCTCGTCGCCCTCGCCAAGATAGGTCTGCGCCAGAAGGCCGAGCAATTCATCAGACCCGTTGCCGCACAGGATGTTTTCGGGATTGAGGCCGTAAACATCGCCAATCGCGCGGCGCAGCGCGCTTGCCGAACCGTCCGGATACCGGTGGAGCCTGCCTGACGCATCCTGCATGGCCAA
>JAHEGF010000074.1 GCA_024645155.1 Phyllobacteriaceae bacterium
CGAAGACAGTTCGACCGCCGCCTTGATGGCATCGTTTGTGAATTTGACGTTGTGATAGTCTTCGAAATAAGGCTTCAGCCCTTTCATGATGTCGATTGCATCGGGAATTGACGGTTCGTTGATATCGATCTTTTGGAATCGGCGCACCAAGGCGCGATCCTTCTCAAAAAACTGTCGAAACTCCTTGTAAGTCGTTGAACCAATACACCTAATAAGCCCCGATGAAAGCGCAGGTTTCAGCAGGTTTGAGGCATCCATGGCTCCGCCGGACGTAGCGCCGGCACCTATGACGGTGTGGATTTCGTCGATGAACAACACGGCGCCCGGAAAATCTTCCAGTTCCTTGACAACCTGCTTGAGCCTTTCTTCGAAATCACCGCGATAGCGTGTACCAGCGAGCAGTGTACCCATGTCGAGCATGAAGATCGTAGCGTCCGCCAGTACTTCGGGAACACTACCCTCGACGATCCGCTTGGCCAGCCCTTCGGCGATCGCGGTTTTGCCGACGCCGGGATCGCCAACATATAGCGGGTTGTTCTTGGAGCGGCGGCAAAGGATCTGGATGGTCCGGTTGATTTCCTTTTCACGCCCGATCAGCGGATCGATACGGCCAGCGCGCGCTTTTTCATTCAGATTGACGCAATAAGTGCTCAGCGCATCCTGCTGCTTTTTCTTTGCACCTTCTTCGCTTTCGCTGTCAGTGCCTTCGTGCGGCTCGTCCTCAGCCCCACGTGGGACACGCGGCTGCGAAGAACCCGGCCTTTTTGCAATACCGTGGGAGATGTAATTGACTGCATCGTAACGTGTCATCTCCTGTTCCTGCAGGAAATAGGCGGCATGGCTTTCGCGCTCCGCAAAAATTGCGACAAGAACATTTGCACCAGTAACCTCTTCACGGCCTGATGACTGGACGTGGATTACCGCCCGCTGGATAACCCGCTGAAAGCCCGATGTCGGCTTTGAATCCTCGTCGTAGCCGGTCACGAGATTGTCGAGTTCGGTATCGACGTAGGTCAGTACCTTCGCTTTCAGCGCATCAATATCGACGTTGCAAGCCTTCATCACGGCAGCAGCGTCATCGTCCTCGATCAGCGCGAGCAGCAAATGCTCTAAAGTGGCATATTCGTGATGCCGCTCGTTGGCAAAAGTCAGCGCTGTGTGCAGCGATGTTTCCAGACTTTGGGAGAATGCCGGCATCAAATCCTCATTTCTTTTCCATCACGCATTGCAGCGGATGCTGGTGTTGTCGGGCGAAATCCATCACCTGTGTTACCTTCGTCTCGGCAACCTCATATGTAAAGACACCGCATTCACCGACGCCGTGATTGTGAACATGCAACATGATTTGTGTGGCATCTTCACGGCCCTTGCGGAAAAACCGCTCCAGAACATGGATGACAAACTCCATCGGAGTATAATCGTCGTTCAGCAGCAGTACGCGGTACAGGCTGGGTTTCTTCGTCTTCGGCTTGACGCGCGTGATAACAGCTGGACCGCGCGCGGGAACATTCCCGTCGCCATCTTCGCCGTCATTCATGCTCACCGCAAACCTGTGTATCAGTTCGCCGGTCATTTTCGCCCAACCATTCAACACCCGCTACCAGCCTACCGTTCCGACATGTAGGCATCCGACTTCGGATTGTAAGCCCTGCAGCGGTACTGGCAACATCTACGGCATATCGTATCACGGAGTTTCGGTAAAAAAAGTGAACGGCACACGAAAAAACCCGGCAGCGTAAGCTACCGGGTTGTTTAATGGCTGTCAGGCGTTGGCGTTATTTTGCTTTCGCAACAACCTTTTCAAAAGGCTTGTAAGCCTCGGTTGCAACGTCTGTCATCAGGTCGGTCACCTTGGTCGACTGGGCTACGAAACCCTCATACGAGGTTTTCATGTAGTCGGCCTGGATTTCCAGAGCTTTCTCCAGCGATTTGGCTGCAAACATTTTTTCGAGAGCGGAGGTGCCGTTCTCAAAGGCAGTGCGGGTGTACTCTGCACTTTCGGCAGCAATGGTCTGGAAGCCTTTTGCTGCGTTCGCTACTGCTTTGAGATTGTTGTCCATCATTTCCTTGCCGAATTTGCCGGCGTCTTCAAAAGAGTTCATCATTGGTCGGGTGCCTTCGTATCTTGGGAGCATGCACCAATTCATATCTTTTTGGTGCGATGCAGCATTTATAGTGTGCACTGCACAAAATTGCAATACCCCGCGCAAATTTTAATAAGCAGACGCCAAATACTTTGCGACCGGCGCGCCTAGTCCGCCTGATGACCACTAACGAAACGTTTCCTATAAACGGATTGGTAACGCTGTTCTCTTATCGTGAAATCGTAAGCGGGCCGATGTCGCAATCGGTCCATGTGTTTGTGTACCAAGTAACGGGTGTAACTGTGCGTGCAGCGTATCGGCATGATCTCGAATTGATTTCCCAGAAAATAATGCGCTCCCTGATAACTGCCTTGATTTTTGCGGTGCTGGCCGCATCAGGTCCGGCGATGGCCGGATCCAAATATGCAGGTGTTGTCATTGATGCGAAAACCGGAAAAACGCTTTACTCATCAAGTGCCGATGCGCATCGGTATCCGGCGTCACTGACCAAGATGATGACACTTTACATGCTGTTTGACGCACTTGATTCGGGTAGGATCAAGAAGTCGAGCCAGATACCGATTTCGAAACATGCTGCAAGCCAGCCACCTTCAAAACTGGGATTGCGGCCGGGCCAAACAATCTCCGTCGAATCGGCGATCTATGCGTTGGTGACCAAATCGGCAAATGACGTGGCTGCCGCTGTCGGAGAATTCATCGGCGGTTCGGAATCCCGATTTGGGGTGCTGATGACACGCAAGGCGCGCGCCTTGGGAATGCGGTCAACGACTTTCCGAAATGCTTCGGGCCTTCCCGACAGCCGGCAGGTCACTACAGCGCGGGACATGGCGACTCTCGGGCTTGCCCTCTACGAGCACCATCCGGGCTATTACAATTATTTTTCAACCAAGTCGTTTTCCTACGGCAAGCGCCGTTACCGCAACCACAATCGCCTGCTGGGAAATGTGCGCGGTGTAGACGGGATCAAAACCGGCTACACCAGGGCATCGGGATTCAACCTTGTTACATCCGTGTCAAAGGGCGATCGGCGTATCGTGGCTGTCGTCATGGGCGGTAAAACCGGGCGCAGCCGTAACCAGCAGATGACCAACCTGATCGGTAAATACCTGCCACGGGCGTCGTCGCAGAACAAGAAACGCTTACTGGTGGCGGAAAAATCAACAAAACGTGTCGTGTCGGCATCTGCGTTTGTCGCCTTGCCCAAATCGAGCGTTCCAGCGCCAAGCGCCCGGCCTGCGGCCAATTCAACTGTGGCACCGAAACCCAAATCTGCAATCGCGGTTGATCCCATCACGACGGCATCCAACAGCAATGAACGGGGCTGGGTCATTCAAGTCGCGTCGTTGCCCAGCAAGGAAGATGCCGAGCGGTTCCTGGCCAAAACCAAATCACGTGCCGGCAGCAACCTGGCGTCTGCCGAGCCATTCACACAGACATTCAGCAAGGACGGAACTGTCTATTACCGTGCCAGGTTTGCAGGTTTTTCAGACCAAACATCGGCTGTGAACACATGCAAAGCCTTGAAATCTAGAAAAATCGCCTGTTTTGCAGCGATGCAATAGGCCTGTTTTCCGGACCGGGAAACCGGACCGATCCAGTATTGCGTAAAGAGGGTATGACTAATGTCCGGTAAGCAACAAATCCTTGGCCTGATTGATCCGCGCGGCAAGAAAGGACGAGCCCCCACGGTCGGGATGAACCCTCTGCATCAGGTTGCGGTGGGCCTTGCGAATGTCCGCGACGGAAGCCCCTTCTTCAAGACCAAGGATCTGATAGGCCTCCTGCTTAGTCATGGAGCCCGATCCCGACGACGCGCCCTGCCCCGCGTTGCCATTCGTATCCGCGCCGTCACGCCAACCGGGAATGCGGCGATCAAGATACGCCTCCAGTAGTTGTAGGCTTTCGGTGTCGGATGCGAGTTCGCCGCGAAGATCGAGCAATTGTTCGCTGCTAAGTTCGGCCAACTCTACGCCTTCGAAACTCCCGGCAAGCACATAGCCATCGAGATCACCGGTGTCGTGGTCGAGTTCCATTTCCAATGCGGCAGTACGCACTCGCGAAGTCTGGCCACGTGCCGTTTTAACTCCGGCTTTGCGCGCCAACGCCCGATAACTGCTGACCGAACCTACCAACAGTAGAACTCCCAGCCCGGTCTTGCCGGTTACTGTCATGGTGACCGCTGCAACAAACAGCACAGCCGGCACTATCATTCGCAACGCCCCGGCAATTGTGCCTGCGTTGGCACGGGTCAGCACATAGGCAGCGATCGTCAGTGCGAGAAGACCTGCAACGAGATAGAACAGAAAAGTCATGTATTTGGTTTTCTACCCATTTTTTCAATCAGCAACCGGTCTTCCGCAGTGGCCCGATTCTGCAGCGCCTTGAACCCACCGGCAGCATAGACCGCGACAGATGACAGCAGCCTCGCCAAAATGCGCGCTGACGACTGGTCGAACTGGAACCAGGCGCCACCCGAAAGACGGGCGATTTCCGTCAAACCCGTCTTTGCGGTTGGATCATTACCCTCCTGAAACACAAACACTGGAACACCTGCAATACCGAGATGCGCAGCCTTGTCCGACAAATCATCAATCGGCTCCTCGACAGCGTCACCGATATAGACCACCGCGGCAACATTGCGCTGCTTGTTCTCCTTGAGGCAATGGGAAAGTACCTTGCCGATCTGGGTGTGCCCGCCGCGGCAATCAATTCTGGTCATCAACTTTTTCAGGCTTTGCGTGTCAACAACAAACCGTGATGCCTGAGACTCCCCGAAACCGCGGAAATACACGAGCTGGACCGCCAATGAACCGGCCTTTCCCGCGGCATCAAACATCTCGCCTTGAAGTTGACAAGCCAGATCCCATGTCGGTTGCCGGCTCATTGTCGCATCCAGCGCCAGAATAAGCCTGCCGCCGCCCGGTTGCCGGCGTTTCGAGATCGCCTGAACCTTGCCGAGGAAGGCTTCCACCGCTGATTTGGACCCGCGACTGCCGTCAGGCGCCTGATCACCTTTCCTCACCGGGGTCTTGTCGTTCTTCATGCTTTTGAAGATGTGATGCAATTGCGCCAAGCGCAAGACCAATGACTAGAGAAGTCCAAGTTCTGCAAGTTCATGACGAAGCTTGGCCGGAATGGCATTTTCGCCGCCAAGTGTGATGTCGATATCGGCAGGCGCATCGTCCTGTTTGAGATACCGCCAACCCTGAAAAGGGCGGCGCGGCTGCCATGAAGTCGGGTGGATCTCAGGTTCCATGACCAGCCGGCAGCGCCGGATCCCGTCCTTACCGGTTACCGGTTCAAGTGCAATCAGTTTTGAACGGCACTGAATATTGCCCTTGATGACCCAATACAGCGATCCGCCATTGAGTAATTCATCCTTGCGGCGCGGCGTCATCCGGGTGGTGTGATAGCGCCGGGGTTCTTCACCGCGAGCCATTCTTTCGGCCAATTGCGCGCTCACATGGGACTGCAATTCCTCGAGGGTGTCGACACCGACACACAATTTCAACAAGTGAAGGGCCATGGCACCAGTCTAGGACGGGCGCTGTCAGCCTGCAATTGCCTTGCCTGGCACTTCCACAGCCCTACCGATATCTGCAGGCCGGCATGTTCGGACCGGAATCAGCACTCGACAATATTGACCGCCAAGCCGCCCTGACTGGTTTCCTTATAGCGTTCGTTCATGTCGATGCCGGTCTGGCGCATGGTTTCCACACATGCATCCAAGGGCACGAAGTGTTTTCCGTCACCCTTGACTGCAAGGGATGCGGCGGTCACAGCCTTTACTGCGCCAAGCGCGTTGCGCTCGATGCAGGGCACCTGTACGAGGCCGCCGACAGGATCACAGGTCATCCCGAGGTGATGTTCAAGGGCAATTTCCGCGGCGTTCTCGATCTGCTCCGGGCTTCCGCCAAACAAAGCTGCAAGTCCTGCCGCGGCCATTGCCGATGCCGATCCGACTTCGCCCTGGCAGCCGACTTCGGCGCCCGATATCGACGCATTGTGCTTGATGATGCCGCCGATTGCAGCGGATGTCAGAAGGAAGTCGTATACATCCTTTCTGCCGGCGCCTTCATGGAAACGCAGATAATACTTCAACACTGCCGGAACGACACCGGCGGCGCCATTTGTCGGTGCCGTCACAATGCGGCCGCCGGCAGCATTCTCCTCGTTGACAGCCATGGCGTATATCGACAGCCAGTCATTGGCGAGAAGCGGATTGTAGCGATTGGAGCGCCATTCGTCCTGAAGCTTGTCATGAAGTTTCTGCGCGCGCCGTCGAACTTTCAGGCCGCCGGGCAATTGACCATCTGCGGAAAGCCCGCGTTCAATGCACTTGTCCATCGCGTTCCAGATGCCATCCATTCCGCGGTCCAGCTCGTCGGCAGTCATGCGTGTTTCTTCATTGACGCGCTTCATTTCTGCAATCGAAAGGCCGCTGCTGGCAGCCATCTGCAACATTTCGCGGGCGTTGGCGAACGGATATGGCACATTATTTTCGGCGACAGGCTTACCGAGGCTGACCTGCACTTCCAGTTCCTCCTCCGACAAGACAAAGCCGCCACCTACCGAATAGTAGATGCGGCGCAATAACAGTCTGTCATCGGCATCATAGGCATGAAACGCCATGCCATTGGCATGACCGGGCAGCGGCGATTCTCGATCAAGGATCAGGTCCGTACCCGGATCGAACCGGTAGGAGGGATGGCCCGGCGGCGTCACGGTTTTTTGCTGCGTGACTTCAACCACCTGTTGTTCCATGGAGTCGGGATCAACGGTAAGAGGAGTGGCTCCCGTCAGGCCGAGGATAACCGCCCGATGGCTGCCGTGACCGACACCGGTAAAGGCAAGCGATCCGTGGAGGCTGGCGGAAATACGTGCAACGGACACGCCAATTGGCCGCGGCCATTCGCCGGACAGAATTTCTTCAAGAAAACGCTGCGCCGCCGTCATCGGGCCCATTGTGTGGGAGCTCGATGGCCCGATACCGATCTTAAACAAATCAAATACCGAAAGAAACATGGCTTTGCCGTCCATCACCAAAGTCCTTTCGATATCCGATTGGGGAGGAACAGACAGAGATGTAGCCGACCTGGCCTGATCTTCCAACGACATCGTTCAAAAATCAGACCAATTCGGCCCTAATGCGCAAGGTGTCGTGGGAGTTGGGTGTTATCCCGAACTGGCCAGGGCAATCGCCCTATCGGCTCCGCTCATCCAGATAATAAATAGAACCGCCGCGATGCCGGTCACTGCCCATGCGGTGACGCCCCAGCAGGACTTCTGAACGCTCTTGTCGAACATTTTGGATTTCGTTCCTGTCTTGCGAAAATCTCACGGTTTTCTGCCACCGTAAAAGGCGGACGACAAATACTCCCGGATTTGTTGCGGCGCAACAAGAATTGTGGAGAATTTTGGGCAAAATTGACGCAACGATTTTTGGTTTCTGCCGGTTATCCAATCTATTCAGCCATGTACAAGGAATTTTGAAATTAACCGGCTTTCAATATGTGTGTCGAGAACAAGGCATCACACCTGATACGCGCCACAACCTGCAGAAAATGCAGCAGCGGTTATCATGTCCCTGCGGCGCGATTCGCGCCTTTCCCGAGCCTCGTCATCCTCACCCCACTGGGAAATATTCCAGTCCTCGTCGACATGTGCCGCGATCCACGCATCCTCGGCGCCGATATGGTTTTCGGCGACCGCCAGTGCCAGCAGTGCAGAGCCGGTCAATGTCGTCATGACATGAAGTGCAGCAACAGTGAATGGATCCTTGAATGTCCGCAAACGGGCGCTGATGGCGGCGATAGCCGCGGAGGGCTGGGTGACATGCATGACCCCTTCCGCGAGCACCATATTGGCGCCAATTTCCGTGCGCGCCCAGTCAATAACCGGGTCCCAAACCCGGTTTTGACGATCGACGAGGGCGTCGGGAAAACCAGCGCGGTAACATACCAGATCGGTCGACGCGAACCGCAGAATATCCTCAATAACGGCCTGTGGATCGTCTGCTATGCCGTCGATCGTGGTATTTGCCAGTCGCGTTGCCGGCATGGTGGTCGGGTCAATGACGGTGTCCTGGCTTTCAAACTCACGGGCGACAAGTGCGGCGGTAGCGGCATTTGCGAGTACCAGTTCTCGGCGCGCTGGTGTGCGTATCACACGGCCGTCAAGCAGAACATAAAACCCGTTCTCCCGCTCTTCCACCGAAACGTTGTTGTAAAAACGCTTGGGCAATTCCCTCCGCAATTCGCGGCGCGCCCTTTCGACGGGATTGTCACTCTTGTCCGATTTGCTTCCGGAACCGTCACTGTTCATCTGCATACCTGCTGTCAGACCATGCCTGCAATCTCATGAGAGCGCTGTAGAACAATTTCGGCGCCCGAAGCGATGAGAGACATGGGTTCATGGTAACCCCATGCGACACCGATAGCGCGTGCGCCCGCTGAAACGGCCATTTGCATGTCAAATACGGCATCTCCGATGACCAGTGTGTCAGATGGTTCTATTCCCGCCTGCCCGCAACATTCAAGTACCATTGCCGGATGTGGTTTGGACGGGCAATCGTCGGCGGTGCGCACCGTGTGAAACAGGTGGCCGAAGCCGTGCGTCTTGAACACAGATTCCACGCCCCGCCTCGATTTCCCGGTCACCATGCCGAGGATGATATCCTCCCGCGCGCCTAGCGCGGTCACGAGTTCGTAAACGCCGTCAAACAGGGGCTCGCAAAACCCCTCTTCGCTCCGCAAGTCAAGAAAGTGGTTCTTGTAGCGGTTAGCGAGTGCCGCAGTCCGCTCATCGCAGGATTGGCCGAGTATACGTGCAATGGCCAGTTCCAGCGACAAACCGATGACGGATTTGGTTTGCTGGATCGATGGCGGGTCCAGGCCAGCCTCCGCGAATGTGCGCACCATGCTGCCGTGAATGTTGGCGACGCTGTCGACCAGCGTTCCGTCGCAGTCAAACAGCACCAGCTTCATGGCGATGACCGCACTTTGGCAACCGGGTTGCGGTTGACGATCAGCAATCCTGCCGCAATCAGCGCAAGTGCGAGAAAAATGCGGATACTCAAGGGTTCGTCAAGCAGCAAGCCGCCGCCAAGAACGCCGAATGCCGGCGTCAGAAAGGTAAAGCTCGACAATCCCGCGGCAGGGTAGATCCTGATCATCCGGAACCAGATCAAATAGGTAATGGCAACAACGATCACGGCCTGAAACAAGAGCGCCGCCGTCGGCAAGAATGCCAGATCCCGAATATGCGGCGCGCCGAATGGCAATGCTGGAAACGCGATCAGCGCGGACACAACCAATTGGTAAAGAAGGGTCTTTTCAGGCCGAGCTGTTGCAAGTGTCGAACGTTTTATCACCAAGGTGGTTGACGCCCAGAACAAGGCCGCCACCAATATCATCGCATCGCCGACGATCGCCGATGGATCGGGCATGGACAGCCGGTCCGAAAAGACCAGCGCGACGCCTGCAAATGCCAAAATCAATCCGGCTAACTTGACCATCGTCATGCGTTCGCCAAGAAAAAAATGCGCCCCGATGAGTATCCAAAACGGCATGGTGTTGACCATCAATACGCCACGGGCAGCGGTCGTCAGGTCCATTCCGAAAAAAATCAGCAGAAACTCGAGTCCGAACAACAGGCCGGCCAGAATGCCCGGCAACAGTGTCTGGTCGCGGTCAAACAGCGGTATGCCCCTCCACAGACACCACAGCCAGATCAGAAATGCCGCGATGGATGATCGCGCAATTGCCAGGAATACCGGGCTATAGCCAAGTATGGCGACCTTTATTGCAACCTGATTGCAGCCCCAGAACATGGTGAGCGTGACCATGACAGCCACGGCATAGGCGTCGATCGTGTCGCGCTTTGTGAACGGGTCGCCGGTCATGCGCCACCGCCGGCGGCATTTTCATCGAAACCGAGCAGGTTCCAGCTTTGCACCATGTGCGGCGGCATTGGCGCCGTGACATCGAGCTTGCCGCCTGCGGGATGCGGCAGAACAATTCGGCGGGCAAAAAGATGTAGGCGTTTTTGTATGCCGCCGGGGAAATCCCAGTTGTGATCCGCTTCAAAATATTTCGGATCGCCAATGATCGGACAGCCAATATGCGCGGCGTGTACCCGCAACTGGTGCATGCGCCCGGTGTAGGGTTCCATTTCCAGCCAGGAAAGCGACTGACCTGCCTGTTCGACAACGCGGTAGTGAGTGACCGCATGATCTGCGCCATCGCGGCCATGGTCGACGACCTGCATCTTGTCGCCATCCGGTGTCTGGATTTTTGCAAGCCAAGTCGAAATGCGGTCTTCGCGCCTTTTTGGAACGCCTTTTACAAGTGCCCAATAGACCTTTTTGGTATCTCTCTCGCGAAATGCCTTGGTCAACGCAGTCGCCGCCTGGCGGGTACGGGCGATAACCAGGACGCCGGCCGTATCGCGGTCGAGCCGGTGAACCAGGCGCGGTTTTTCACCGCGCTTGTTGCGCCATGCCTCGAGCATCCCGTCGATATGCCGAACAATGCCAGACCCACCCTGAACGGCAATTCCCGACGGCTTGTTGATCACCAGTACCTTGTCGTCTTCATGCAGCAACATCGATGCCAGCGCGTCCCCGTCGCCCTTGTTGCGGATTGTCCGGCTGGTAACCGGCGCGGCATCCCTGGAATCGACGCCAAGCGGCGGCACCCTGACGGACTGGCCTTCCTCAAGCCGGGAATCGGATTTCGCCCGGGCACCATCGACACGAATCTGACCGGATCGCAGCAGTTTTTGCAAATGGCCGAATCCAAGACCCGGATAATGCGTCTTGAACCAGCGATCTAGGCGCATACCGGCCTCGTCGCCATCAACCTTTCGAAGCTCAACCCTGTTCATCCGAGTATCCGTCCGAGCCACAGCCCTGCAAACAGGGCGAGGATGGCGATCAGGACGCTGGACAAAATGTAAAATGCCGCCGGAACCATTTCTCCGCGTTCGGCAAGCAGCGCCACATCGAGCGAGAATGCGGAAAAGGTTGTGAAGCCTCCGAGAATGCCGGTTGCAACAAATAGCCGCAATTCATTGGAAGTGCCGCTTGCGCGATGGGCGAGCCAGGCAACGAACAGTCCCATGATGAAGGATCCGGCAATATTGACAAACAGCGTTGCCCATGGAAATCCCGGGCCAAGCACGCGCAACGCCGTCATTCCCGCCAAATGGCGCAATGCAGCACCTATCGCTCCACCTGCTGCTACGATCAAAACATGATTCATGGGCTGACCAGATAGACGATAAGACGGTCAGCGCCAAGCACCAAGAGCACTGACAGACGTCACGATCCGGTGGATTTGACAAACCCTTCCACAAATTCGTCAAGCGCCTGCCAGTCCGTCAATTCGTGGTCACGCGAAGTATCGGTCGGGCCACCTTCCTTTTGTGCAATATTCTTCATCGCCCAACGGCGCAGAAAGTCGTACTCCAGATACTTCAATGCACCTGCGGCATAGTGCTCGTAATCCGCGCGAAATCCGATTTTTTGCTCCAGTTGCCTGGCAAACGCCTTTGCCTCGTCCCGTTCCGACTTGTCCTTGCTGGCAATAGCCAGCGAAACCGTAATCAGTGCGGTTGGAATATCCTGGAGCGGATCGGCCCAATCGCGCAGAAAATTCACGAAGGGTGCCGGATAATCGCCCATATGGATTGGTGCGCACAATATTGCGGCACCGAAACTGCCGAGGCCAAATGATCCCGGCTGGACCACATCGGCAACCGAGGCGTCATGACCGAGTTTCTCGACGACTTCCTCGACGTGATGTGCAATCTTTCGGGTGTGTCCCTCAACTGTGGAGTAGAGAACAAGGATATTCATCGGCAATCTCCTCTACATTTAAGCAAATCAACAAACCTGTACTTCGCAGGCTCTGAATTCGAACTCGGTTAGCGGCTCAATGCGGCTTGCATCGAACATTCTTCCGTCGGCACATTGGATACGTGCCTCATAAAGACGTTTCCCGCCCAACTCGGTTTCGTTGATATTCAGGAAATAGGTAACCTCACAGGCCTCCATCTCCGCCGCCTGTTCGCGTACGGTGTCCAGCCACGCCGGATCATTTGATTGGGCCTGACCCTCGAAAGGCAGGGAAAAAAGCCCGATAGCCATGGCAACACAAAGGAAATTTCGCAGCATCATACACCTCCTTGCTCATCACAAATCCTGCCTGAAGATGTATTGCCGATCCTTGATACGGATCAAGAATTCAGATGGCGAGTCTTCTGCGCAAAGCTTTACCGGAGAGGTTTTGGGATTTGCCGTTGGAAAACGCCTGATTGACCAGATCAACAATAGCCTGGTTGACCGGCGTTTTGATGCCGGTAATTATCCCCAGTGACACGATCGCACCGTTTAGCTGATTGATTTCCGGATTTCGCCCCCGTTGCAGGTCATCCCACATTGATGCCCTTGCGCTTACGTCCATTGCAAGCATCCGCGCTGCTGCCTTCTTGAACAGCCAGTCAGGCAGTGTCAGAATCAGGGCAGACAGCGCCGGTGGCGCATTGCCCACTGCAGCAGGGCGAATCCGGGCCTTCTTCATGACCATCAGCGCTTCCTTCATGGCGGCCGACAATACAACGCGATGGTCTCGGTTTGACAACTGCTCGACCAGCGGCACACCAGAAATAACGTTCAGACCGTTGTTAAGGTTCAAAAGTAGCTTACCCCATTTCGCACTTTCAAAATCGGTGGTGTCCTCTGCTTCAATTCCAGCTTCGCGCAACAATCCAGTGAGAAAATTTGTTCCCGGCCGGGCTTCGAGCGTGATTTTTCCGTCAGTCGAACGGTGGAAATGTGCCGATTCCAGCGACACGACATTGAACGCGACCATGCCGCCGACGACCTCGCATTCCGGCAGCACATCACGCAGTATCTGATCGTTTTCGACACCGTTTTGCAGGCTCACCACCAATGCACCTTTGCGGAGGTGACCGGAGATTTCTACGGCTGCGGCACGGGTAGCAGTGCTTTTCACGCAAAACAGCACGATGTCGGCCTGGTCCAGATCATCTGGTAACAGTTTCCAGCAGATGGCATCAGACGATACGCTTTTGAAGGCGCCATCGAGGTCGGTCAGTTTCATGCCCGAACGCTTGATCTCGTCCCGCTTTTCCTTACGGCCGACAAAGAACACGTCGTTTCCGGACGCTTTCAGCAGGCCGCCGACAAAACAGCCAATCGCACCGGCGCCGAAAACCGCTATCCTCAAATCGGGCGCAGCCATTTCAACGCTGCCTAACGGGAAATAAACACCGGG
>JAHEGF010000304.1 GCA_024645155.1 Phyllobacteriaceae bacterium
GACCGAAATACTGATGATGTTAGTTATCTTTTCTCGATTTTACAATATGTTACTGCGGCCCGACCCCAACTCGCCCAACTCGCAACTCGCCTTAGGCGACCATTTATTAATAATTAATGGGTTCTGATGCCTTGTCCTTCAAAATTCATCCAATAGAGACACACCTTTTGATAATGCCTGCAACGGGACAGCTTCTACTTGACTCGCCAATGGGAATCTTTGAATTCCCGGATAAATGACAAAAACATGCTTAAGTTTTAAATCATCAAGCGCGATCCGTATGGAGGGCGTTAAGCGCGGTGTGTCAGCTCTCTTGCACTCGACACCATACAAAGCATCTCCGCGGCGTAAAATCAGATCGATTTCCGCTCCCTGGTGTGTAGCCCAAAAGAAAACCTCCTCATGAGACGCCATCATTAAGATCTGCTCGATGACAAATCCTTCCCATGAGGCACCCACCTTGGGATGGGAATACAGGCTGTTCATTGAATCGATTCCGAGCAATTGATGTAATAGTCCGCTGTCACGTACAAAGATCTTGGGCGATTTCACCTGGCGCTTTTTCAGATTGGCATGGTATGGCTGCAATTGACGGATCATGAAAGCATCCGTGAGCAAATCTAAATAGCGTCGTATGGTGGATTCGCTAAGACCAAGGGCTCGGGCCGGTTCGGCCGAGTTCCAGATTTGTCCGTGGTAATGCGCCACCATGGTCCAAAAACGCTGGAGGGCGGTAGCCGCGACACGCACACCCCATTGGGGAAAGTCACGCTCTAGAAGCGTTTGGATGAAATTTTTTCGCCAAGCAATGCTATTGAGATCACTTTCGGCCAGGAAGGAAAGAGGAAGCCCACCCCTTAGCCACAGCTTCTGCTCTGATTCAGATCCTAACTCAGCCATCGAGAATCCGCCGATGACAATACGCTCCATTCTTCCGGCAAGGCTTTCCGAGGTCTGGCGCATGAGATTGCCCGATGCACTTCCAAGAATCAAAAACCGGGCCGGTGTGCCCTTTCGGTCGGAAAGTACGCGCAGTACAGGAAAAAGATCCGGGCGTCGCTGGATTTCATCGATAACGATCAGTCCCTTCAGCGGCCTCAGAGCGGTCATCGGTTCATCCAGCCGGGCCAAGCTTGCCGGGTCTTCCAGGTCAAAATAATTGACGGAATCTTCTTCTATCAGCTCGCGGGCGAGCGTAGTTTTACCGCTTTGGCGAAGCCCCACCAACACAACAACACGGCTGCGAGCAAGCGCATTATTGAGTGCAGAAAGTATGGATGTCCGCCGGATCATGGCCTTAAAATACCATGAAAATCTGTCGTGTCAAGATGTTTTTTCATGGTAATTCGAGTGCCCTGGTTTGTGGTTCACGCTTATAAAAAAGGGTCACAAATGCCGGAATCGACCCATTTAAATGATCTATCTATCTGATTTTATGATATGAACGATTGGTGGAGGCGGCGGGAGTCGAACCTGGTAAAATGGTGATGGCAAACGGTGATGTGTATCGTCATTAAATTGTTTAACAATTTAATAGTACATGCTTTTCTGACACCTATCATTCCGATTCGAATATCATTCAAGATCGATAATGATCACCTTTCATCACTCTTATTAGGCACACTTCATCGGTTCATAACGAATATAATCCCCTTTTTCTTGATACTTACCTTCATTTTAGAGCTTTGGTGATTGACTTAGATCACAAATCCACCATATCAATTAAATATTTCTGCTGAGAATGTCGTTTGGTCAACATTGATACCTTAAAAACAACAAAAGAGTCAGAATAACTCGTGGCTGGTCATTGGTTTGACTGTAGGGGGAATCTATCATGATAGATGCGGCAACATACGATGAAATCGAGAAACTCAAAAACGGCACCACGGTACGGATCAGGTCCATCCGGCCTGACGACAAAGGCAGACTAACCGAGGCCTTCCGGAATCTGGAATCCGAATCGATCTACACGCGGTTCTTCCAGCAAAAAAAAGCCTTGACCGATGAAGAGCTCAAGGCCGCCACAGAGGTTGATTTCGAAAATGTTGTCGCTTTGGTGGTCACGGTAAGGGAAGCGGGCGAGGAAACCATCATTGCAGGCGGTCGCTATGCGGCCTTTGAAACGGCCGACAACCGGCGCAGCGCGGAGGTGTCCTTCACGGTCGAGGAGGATTATCAGGGGCAAGGGCTGGCCGGTCGTTTGTTGCGTCACCTTACTCACATTGCGCGGGAAAAGGGCATTTCCCAATTCGAGGCCGAGGTGCTTTCGGGAAACAAGGCGATGTTGACCGTCTTTTCGCACAGCGGGCTTCCCATGAAAAAAAGGTCGGAAGACGGCGTTGTGCATGTGACCCTGTCACTGACGGGGCCTGCCGCGTGATCAAAGAAGGTTTGTACGCGCTAGTGGTGATTCAGGTTGATGGCCAAACGAGGAACCGTCCATTTTTTAAGGAAAGGAAAACGTGATGTCCAACGCCATTGTCGTTCTAAACGCCGGCTCATCGAGCATCAAGTTTTCCCTGTTTGTCGAACGCGGCAAAAGCCTTGAGACCGACGTCCGGGGCCAGGTTGAAGGACTCTATACCACGGCGCGTTTTGTGTCGAAGGCGTCCGACGGTACGGTGAAAGCCGAGAAGTCCTGGCCCGAAGGCATCAAGCTGGGACATGACGGGGCGCTCGACCATCTGGTCGACCATTTGCGCGCGGAGCTGGCCGGCGATCGGCTGATCGGCATCGGGCACCGGGTGGTGCACGGCGGCAGACTTTATCGACAACCGGTCCGAGTGGACGGAAAGGTGCTTAAGGTTCTTGAAACCTTCGTCCCGCTGGCGCCCCTGCATCAGCCGCACAATCTGGCCCCGATTCGCCGGGCCCTCGAGCGGGCCCCCGAGCTGCCCCAGGTGGTCTGCTTCGACACCTCTTTTCACCGCACCCAGCCCGATGTGGCCCAGATGTTCGCCCTGCCGGACGACCTGAGGGAGGCAGGGGTCATGCGCTACGGGTTTCACGGGTTGTCCTACGAGTACATCGCCTCGATTCTGCCCGAGATCGACCCTGAGGCGGCGAAGGGCAGGACCGTTGTGCTGCACCTTGGCAACGGGGCGAGCATGTGCGCCATCGAAGACGGGCGCAGCCTTGCCAGCACCATGGGTTTTACGGCGGTCGAGGGCCTTCCGATGGGAACGCGCAGCGGCTCGCTCGACCCCGGCGTGATCCTTTATCTCATGGATCAGCTGAAAATGGACACCCAGGCGATCGAGAAGCTCATCTACAGCCAGTCGGGGCTTCTGGGCGTTTCGGGTATTTCCAGCGACATGCGCACCCTGCTTGAGAGCGAGGCGCCGCCGGCCAAGCTGGCCGTGGATTTGTTCTGCTACCGCATTCGGCGCGAGCTCGGCTCGCTGGCGGCTGCCCTGGGCGGTCTGGATGCAATGGTGTTCACGGCCGGCATCGGCGAAAACGCTCCGGAAATCCGCAGCCGTGTCTGCCGCGACGCCGCCTGGTTGGGCGTCGATATCGATGAAGCCGCCAACGCAGCTGGACGCGGCCGGATCAGCAAAGAATCAAGCCGGGTTGCCGTTTGGGTCATATCTACCAACGAAGAATTGATGATCGCGCGTCACACCCGACGCTTGCTTGAAACGACACAAGGAGGCAGAAAATGAAAATAGAGGTTCCCCGACCGGTTCTTAAAAACAAAAAAGCGCTGGTGGTCGGCATCGCCAACGAGCACTCGATTGCCTACGGCTGCGCCAAAGCCTTCCGTGAGATGGGCGCCGAGTTGGCGGTCACCTATCTCAACGACAAGGCCAAACCGCATGTCGAGCCCTTGGCGAAAGAACTTGAGTCTGTGATTTTGATGCCGCTCGATGTTTCAAAGTCCGGTGAACTGGAGGCCGTGTTCGATCGCATCGGAAGCGAGTGGGGGCACCTGGATATCCTGGTGCAT
>JAHEGF010000305.1 GCA_024645155.1 Phyllobacteriaceae bacterium
CGTAGGGAAGTTACAATGGTGGAGACACGATATGCGCGGGTCATGCCGAAACCGGCGACGGTGCCGGTAATCTCGTCGATCTGGCGCCTTTCATCGAGTGCTGCCAGTACGTGCAGGGCGATTTCGCTGTCCGTTACGGAAGTACGAAGTGCCTGCGCATTGGACGATGACGGCGCTTTCACATCCGCATCCTTTCGCCGGACGGGTCAAACAGGGGTTCACCGGTGATGTAGGCCGGACAACGCTTGCCGAGTATTTCGATCTCAAACAAACCTTCACCCTCCTCTCCCGCGAGTTCCGCGGGAACATATCCCTGTGCGAGCGATTTTTCGACGTAGTGGCCGTAGCCGCCGGATGTGATCCAGCCGATCACCCGCCAGCCATCGCGTTCAATGCCGGTGTCGGCGTTCTTTGGCGTCTGCGTGCCATCCGCGCCAAACCGCGGTGCGCCGAAACCGTGGGGCGGCTCGGCGGTGCCATAATCGGTACCGGTTTTCGCCCAGATCGGTTCGTCTCCCATGACATCGGCGTCGCCGACGTCAATGACAAACGAGACGCGGCGCAGTTTCGGACCGGCAGCCTTTTCACTTGCTGCGGCGTCGCGGCCAATAAAATCGTTCTTCGACAGTTTGATGAAGCGATCCATCGCGCCCTCGTAGCCGCCATAAATCGGGCGCAGTTCACGGAACCAGGTCGGGAAATTCTTTTCCAGCCGCATCGACAGCAATGCGCGCATGCCGAAATCAACGATATTGAATTCCTCACCCGCTTCCTTGATCCCGGCATAGGCAGCCCTTTGATACGACGGTGCCATCCATATCTCGTAGCCGAGATCACCGGTATAGGTGATACGGTTGACCAGACACGGTGTGCCGGCAACGTCCATCTGGCGGAAATCCATGAAACGAAAGGCGTCTCCCGATACGTCGGCATCGGCCAGTTTGCGCAGGACGTTACGCGCATTGGGGCCGGCAATCGACAGGCCGACAAGATTGTTGCCGATGCGGGTGACCGAAACCGAGCCATCTCCGGGAAGATGTTTTTCAAACCAGCGCATGTGGTATTTCTGTGCAGCGATCGAACCCCACATCAAGAAGTCGCCATCCCCGCGTTTGGCGATCGTGAAGTCGCCTATCAACTTTCCCTTTTCATTGAGCATCGGTGTCAGCACTATGCGTCCGGTCCTCGGCATGGTGTTGGTCATCAGATACGACAGCCAGGCTTCGGCGCCTTCACCGGTGATCGTGTATTTGGCGAAGTTCGAAATTTCGGTGACACCTACGCTTTCGCGGGTCCTGCGTACCTCATTGCCGATATTTGCGAAATCGTTGGAACGGTGAAACGACAAGATGTCGCGGGCTTCAACGGCAGAAGGTGCAAACCATAAAGGTGTCTCCAGTCCCCAGCTATCGCCCATGACCGCATGGTTGTCGTGGATCATGATGTCATAAAGCGGGGTGGTTTCCTGCGGCCGGGCGGCAGGCAGTTCCTCGTTCGGATAGCGGATGGAGAAACGGCGCGAATAGTTCTCGCGCACTTTGGCGTTGGTGTAGCGCAACGTCGCCCATTCGCCGTAACGGGTGACATCCATGCCCCAGATGTCAGCGCCCGGATCGCCTTCAATCATCCAGTTTGCCAGTGCAAGCCCGACGCCACCGCCTTGGGAAAATCCTGCCATTACCGCACATGCCGACCAGTAGTTGGTCAGGCCTTGTACGGGGCCGACAAGCGGATTGCCGTCAGGCGCGAAGGTGAACGGGCCGTTGACAATCTGCTTGATACCAGCCTCCTCTATGGCCGGAAAATGGCGAAAGCCGACTTCCAGAGACGGTGCAATCCGTTCGATGTCGGGTGCCAGAAGTTCGTGCCCGAAGTCCCAAGGAGTTTGCGCTGGCGACCACGGCTTGCAGGCTTTCTCGTAGGTGCCAAGCAGGATGCCATTGCGCTCCTGACGTGTATAGATCTCGCCCTTGAAATCGATGACGCCGATCAGTTCGCGCCCTGTCGCCTTGTTGTACTCCATCACCTCGGGCATGTCCTCGGTCAGAAGATACATGTGCTCCATGGCGAGAACCGGCAGTTCGAGGCCCGCCATGCGGCCGACCTCTCGCGCCCACAAGCCGCCGGCGTTGACGACATGCTCGGCCTTTACGGTCCCCTGTTCGGTGACGACATTCCAAGTTCCGCCGGGGTCCTGCGTCAGTTCGACGACGCGGTTGCGAAGGACGATATCCGCGCCCAGCCTGCGCGCCGCCTTGGCGTAGGCATGGGTGGTACCCGACGGGTCCAGATGGCCCTCAACGGGGTCCCACATGGCGCCAACGAAATTGGTCTCGTCCATGAGCGGGAACATCGCCTTGGCTTCTGACGGGGTGATCAGTTCGGTTTCCATGCCCAGATAGCGACCCTTGGCGTGGGCAAGGCGAAGGAAATCCATGCGCTCGGGCGTGTCGGCCATCATGACACCGCCGGTCAGATGCAGGCCGCAGGATTGACCGGACAATACTTCAAGCTCCTTGTAGAGCGATACGGTGTAGGCCTGCAGGCGGGCAACATTGGGGTCGCCGTTCAGCGTGTGAAATCCGCCGGCGGCATGCCATGACGAGCCTGATGTCAGTTCCGAGCGTTCGATCAGCATGATATCGGTCCAGCCGCCCCTGGCGAGATGGAACAGGACCGAACACCCGACCACACCGCCCCCGATGACAACGACTTTCGTGTGTGATTTCATAGTTTTACACCCCGAAACGATGAATGTGATTCAATCTAGAAATCCGTTGGTACCCCGCCCTCGGCAATGCGGCGATCGACAAACGTATTCAATTCTTCGGCGATGGCCGGATCGATGGCCGGGCGCTCGTAGGAAGCCAGCCGGTCTTTCCATACGGTGTTGGCCTTTTCCATTGCGATTGGCGAGCCTGCCTCGGCCCAACTTTCGAAATTGCGCCAGTCGGAAATGACCGGCGCATAAAACGCATCCTTGTAGCGCGCCTGCGTGTGAGCCGTTCCGAAGAAATGGCCGCCTGGTCCGACTTCGCGGATCGCCTCGATGGCTAGCGCATCTTCGGACAGATCCAGCGGTGTCAGGTATTCTGCAACCATCTGCAAGAGATCGATATCGATCATCATCTTTTCAAATGATGCGCGAAGCCCGCCTTCCAGCCAGCCCGCCGCGTGCAAAACAAGATTGCAGCCGCTTTGGACGGCACCCCACAGCGAAAAGACGCTTTCATAGGCGGCCTGCGCGTCGTTCTGATTTGCAGCACAGGTGTTGGACGTGCGGTAGGGCAGGCGGTAACGGCGCGCCAATTGCCCGCCGAGCAGTTGTGCCTTCATGTATTCCGGTGTCCCAAAAGCTGGAGCGCCCGACTTCATGTCGACATTGGACGTGAACCCGCCATAGGCAACCGGCGCGCCCTTGCGGACCATCTGGGTAAAAGCGATGCCAGCCAGTGCCTCAGCGTTCTGCTGGACCACCGCGCCGGCAATGGTCACAGGGGCCATGGCGCCCGCAAGGGTGAACGGCGTGACAATGACCGGCTGGCCGTGACTGGACATCTGGATTATTCCTTCCATCATCGGGATATCCAGCTTTAGCGGAGAGTTTGTGTTGATGACTGTAAAACAGACCGGCGTCTCACTCAGTTGATCGCGGGTCAGGCCGTTTGCGATCCGGGCGATCTCGATGCCGTCCAAATTGCGGTCGCGGCCAAGCGAATAGACGTGGAATGACTTGTCAGTCAGCAATGCGATATCACGCAGGCATTCCAGGTGCCTGACCGAAGCGTGAATATCCACCGGCTCGACCGGATAGCCACTGTTGCCGGACAGAATGTTATGAACTTGGGTCAGCTTGACGAAATCGCGGAAATCGGCCTGGCTGCCAGGCCTTCGACCCCTGTCGAGGTCCGAGCAATTGGGAGCCGAGGCGACCGGAAGGAAAACCAG
>JAHEGF010000075.1 GCA_024645155.1 Phyllobacteriaceae bacterium
CAATCGGTGGCGAACCTGTGATGCGGCTCATCTGACCAAGTGGATTTGCCAATTGCCATCTGCTAGTGGATTGCGGTGGAGGGAACGGGATGGAACGCCAGCTCAAAGCTGTCTTTGCCGCGGACATGGTTGGCTACAGCCGCCTTATAGAAGCGGACGAAACCGGTACAATCAAGCGGCTGAAAGTCCATTTGTCGGAGCTGATCAACCCGGCGATCGAAAAGCACCGGGGTAAAACCGTCAAGCTGATGGGCGACGGCATCCTTGCGGAATTCGCCAGCGTGGTTGATGCGGTGCGCTGTGCGGCTGAAATTCAACGGGCGATACTCAAGCAGGAAGCCGAAGTTCCTGAAGACAGCCGCATAGCTTTTCGCATTGGCGTCAATCTTGGTGATGTTGTCGTCGAGAACGGCGACATTCTGGGAGATGGTGTCAACATTGCAGCGCGCCTTGAGCAACTGGCCGAACCGGGCGGCATCTGCATATCGGGAACCGCATTCGATCACCTGAAGTCAAACATTGACGTCGGTTATCAATCACTCGGCGAAATCACGGTGAAGAACATTTCGCACCCGGTACGGGCTTACCGGGTGCTGACGGAACCCGGACATGCCGGTGCACTGATCGCGAAACCGAAAAACCCCGCAGCAGGATATTTATGGCTTGCCGCTGCGGTATTGGCTCTTGCGGTGGCGGCGGGTGGCGGCTGGTGGTGGAACCAGCAGCCGGACTTCAAACCGGTCGAACCGACGAGTATGGCGCTCGAATTGCCAAAAGAGCCGTCCATTGCCGTTTTGCCGTTCGACTATCTGGGCGCGGACAAGGCCAACAATGAATATCTGGCAGACGGATTGAGCGAGAACATCACTACATATTTGTCGAAGATTCCCGATATGCTGGTAATTGCGCGCAATTCGAGCTTCACGTTCAAGGGCAAATCCGTGGATGTGCGCGAAGTCTCCAAACAGTTTGGCGTACGCTATGTCGTGGAGGGCAGTGTGCAAAAATCGGGCGACAAGCTGCGTGTCACCGCCCAGTTGATCGATGCCGTTGCCGGCAAGCATTTATGGGCCGGAACCTACGACCGCAATGCCGATGATTTGTTTGCCATTCAGGACGAGATCACCCTGGCTGTCATTCACAATATTTACGACAGGACAATTTCCGGCGACCAGATTTTACGCGCCCGGCCGAAGACGCTGCAGGCCTACTCCGAATTTCGCAAAGGTGTGGCCGAGCGCCAACAATTTACCGCCAAGGGCAACATTCTTGCGCGCAGCCACTTCGAAAAAACCCTGGAACTGGATCCTGATTTCGTTGATGCAGTCAGCGAAATCGGTTTTACACATCTGATGGACGCTCGGCTTGGTCTTGTCGCAGACCCTGCCCGATCGCTGAAACTTGCCGAACAGTTTCTCGAAGAAGCACTGTCACTGGACGGAGATCACCCGTCGGCACTGAACACCATGGCGATATTGCGGGTTATCCAGAAGAGGGGAGATGAAGCAAAATCACTGGTACTCAAGGCATCGGAGCTGGCTCCGGGCAATCCCGGTTTTCTTGGCAGTGTAGGCTGGGTGTTGAAATACACGGGCGATGCCAAAGCCTCGCTGCCCTATTTCTCCCGTGCGATGCGGCAACAGCCGGTCCATGAATGGTGGCTCGTCGCCGACTACTACACGGCGCTACTGGATGTCGAGGATTTTGATACGGCGGCGACGCTTTCAGATGAACTGGTCGAGCTTAGCCCGGAAATCTACCTCCCTGTCCTGACGGCGGCGGCCGCAGCTGCACCATGGAAATCGGGCGATACCGAAAAGGCCAGAACGCTGATAGAGCGTGCGTTGAAGATGAAGCCGGATTTGTCGGTTCAGGATTTCATCCCGTTTGATTTTCCCTATCTGGACAAATCAATTCCGCAAAAACGTTACGCGATACTGCGTGAAATGGGCATCCCCGACAAACCGGTGCCGAGCAGGCCGGATACGCCGTCCATTGCCGTTTTACCATTCGTCAATGCCTCGGGCGATCCGGACCAGGCGTATTTTGCGACAGGGATTTCCGAGGATATTTCCACGGACCTGTCAAGAATCGCCGATCTGCGTGTCACGTCGCCTGGAACTGCCGAAGGTGCGGCGAAAACTTCGGCGGACCCGCTGGCAATCGCAAAGGCGCTGGGCGTCGGACATGTCCTTGAAGGCAGTGTCCGCCGTGCCGGAAAGCAAATACGTATCACCGCGCGGCTGATTGAGGCTGGTAGCGGAAACCAGGTCTGGGCAGAACGCTATGACCGGGAAACCAGTGATATCTTCGCCATCCAGGATGATATTGCCGAACGTGTCGTCAACCGGCTTTCGGAGAAATTCGGCGGGCCGGCGCTGGATCGTGCCGAACGCTCCTACACGCCAGATATCGAGGCCTATGATCTCTATATTCAGGGTCGAGCCAAACGTATTCCGCCGACGCCGCCAAATTTGAAGGCAGCGCTTTCCGCCTTTGACATGGCAATCGAGATCGACCCCCAATTTGCCGGTGGCTATGCCGGCGCGTCTGTTGTCCATGTGTTGTTGTCGGCCGATTCGACCGTGGAAGCTGGTATGCAGACCGACCATCTGGCAGTCGCCCATGAACTGGCAAAAAAGGCTGTTATGCTTGATCCGGAATTTGGCCCCGCCTGGGGCAGCCTCGCGGAAGCCCAGTTCAGGCTGCGAGATTATGAATCCGCTCTCAAGTCAGCAGAATTGGCGATCGAAAAAGCGCCCGCTGATTCGCTGATGCGCGCCAATTACGGTCGATATCTTGGCCATGTCGGTCGCGCCGCCGAAGGTATCGAACAGGTCAAAACGGCGATGCGCATGAGCCCTGACAGCCTGCCGATGCTTTATTTCCTCGGTGCGGGTTATCGCGCAAATGGTGATTTTGATCAGGCAGTCGATGCGCTGGCCGAACACCGCAAGCGGCTGGGCGGGCGTGTTCTGCCCGGACCGACAGTACAGTTGATTGCAGCATATGTTCAGGCCGGACGGCTGGAAGATGCCCGCAGCGAGGTGGCGAAACTCCTTGAGGCAGCACCCGGCTATTCTGCCGGCCGTGCCGCCATGACCCATCCCTACAGGAACCCGGAGGATGAAGCCCGGTTTACCGGCGCGCTGGTGGAGGCAGGACTGCCGCGCTGACGGCCTGCATGCGGTGCGGCCTATCCGGCACTGTCTTCGATTGTTACCATGTCGTCGTCGGACAGGCCGAAATGGTGACCGATTTCGTGGATCAGGATGTGGCGCACGATGTCGCCCAGCGTCTCCTCGTTTTCACCCCAGTAGTCGAGAATGGCGCGGCGATAGAGCGTGATGCGGTTTGGTCCTTCGCCGGTTTGCGGATTCCAGCGCTCGGCGATGCCGCGACCCTCAAACAGGCCGAGCAGATCGAATGGGGTTTCCAGGGCAAGATCGTCCATGATTTCGTCGCCGGGGTATTCGGTAACCTGGATAACGATCTCACCTGTCAGCTTGCGAAACGTGGCAGGCAGATGGGCATAGGTTTCCAATGCCAGCATTTCGATTTCATCAATCGAGGGAGATAGTTGGTTCTGCCATTCGCGTGTCTGGTAGATGCGTGCCATTACGGCTCCTTTTTGCTGCCATATAGATACATTTCACCGGCGATGCGAGTGGCTTTGATCGGTGGTTTGCCTGGCAACGGATACAAAACAGGAAAAAATTCTCACGAACCGCTTGACTCTTTTCCATAGCTCTGGAATCCATAAGAACATAAAGTGAACATCTAGCACAAAAGATGCCGCCATGAGCCAGCATGCCGTGGCGCAGGAGACTGTTGTTGCCTTGCGCCGCACCATTGCCAGAATTGAAGGAAGGCTGCCCGGAGCGTTTGCCGGAATGCCCGCCGGCCAGCGGCATGATGACCCGTTGCGGGATCCCGCCGGCGGCGGGCAGGGAACGGCTGCAGGATATTATGGACCGGTTGTTCGCCAGCGCGGGGTAACCATCGAAAACGGAAATGCGGGCGCCGGGACGATCGTTACCGGCGTGCAGGCTTTTGACCAGGCCATGGGCGGCGGGTTGCCGCTTGCCGCGCTCAGCGAAATTCATGCTGCCGAAACGCGTGATGCAGGTGCCGCTGCCGGATTTGTGCTCGGGCTGGTGCGTTGTGCCGGCAGCACGGCGCCAGTGATCTGGATCGGCACGGCGGATGCCTTTGGCGAGGCCGGATTTCCCCATGCACCGGGAGCAATGGGCCGCTTCGGCCTTGAGGCGCAGAAACTGTTTGTGTGTACGGTGCCAAGGATAGCCGACGCGCTGTGGGTGGCGGAAGAAGCTGCAGGGCTTGGCGAACCGGTCAGAGTGATTGTGGAACTGCGCGGCCGGCACAAGGTGCTTGACCTGACGGCTACACGGCGGCTGCACCGCCGGGCTGCGATCGCCGATTGTCCGGTGTTCCTGATCCGCCATGCTGCCGGCGCGCAGCCCACTGCAGCCCCCTTCCGCCTTGTGGTGGCTCCGGCGCCTGCTACCAGGCGGATGACACTGGCCGGGCCGCTCTCCCGATCTGTTGGTGCTGCGCGTTTCGCCGTGACAATCGACAAAGGCCGCACTGCTTGCGGCGGACAATTCATATTGGAGTGGAACCATGACAAAAACCGCTTCCGTGACGGCCGGTCAACGCATCCTGGCACTGTTCTTTCCCCACCTGCCGACCGACCGGCTCAAGCGCCAGCGTTACGGCCGGTCGTGGCGCCTGCCAGCGATGGCCGGCTCAAGGCGGGGTGATACGCCACTTGTCATTTTTGCCAAACAGAAAGGCGCCTTGCGGCTGACGGCACTGGATGAGCACGCCGAGGCATTGGGGTTGAAAGCCGGCATGGGACTGGCCGATGCGCGCGCCATGCATCCAAACATTGAGGCCGTGGAGGCCGATGGCCAGGCTGATCATGAACTTTTGGCCGGGCTTGCTGACTGGTGTGACCGCTATACGCCGCTGGTGGCAACCGAACCCGGCGGTGACGGGCTTTATCTCGACATTACCGGATGTGCTCACCTGTTTGGCGGTGAAAAGGCTCTGCTTGATGATATTCTGGCACGGCTGTTCGATCAGGGTTTTGCTGCCCATGCCGCCCTCGCCTCGACGCCGGGAACGGCCTGGGCCATAGCGCGATACGGTACGCAGGGGATCGTGGAACCCGGTGGCGAAGCGCAGGCGATGGCGCCGTTGCCGATGGCAGCCCTAAGGCTTTCCGCTGCAGTCCAGGCTGGTCTCGACCGGCTTGGATTGCGCGAGGCTGGCGCGCTTTTTTCTGCACCGCGCGCGCCGTTGGCAAAGCGTTTCGGAACCGAAATAATACTGCGTGTTGATCAGGCACTGGGGCGTGTCGAGGAACCTTTGTCGCCGCGCCTGCCGGTGCCGGCCCTCTCCGTGGAGCGGCGGCTTGCCGAGCCCGTTGGCTCCCGTGAGGATATCGAGCACATGGTGTTCATGCTGGCACGCACCTTGCGCGATGGCCTGGAACGGCGCGGTGTCGGCGCGCGGGCACTGGAACTGGTGCTGTTTCGCGTTGACGGGGCGGTCAGCCGTATCGCCCTTGGCACGTCGCGGCCGTTGCGGGACCCATTGGTCATGCGTCGGCTTTTTCACGAACGTCTCGGTGCATCCGGTGCGGAACTTGATGCCGGATACGGCTTTGAACTGGTCCGGCTTTCCGTACTGGCTGACGCCCGCCTTGAGGCGGCTCAAAGTGACTTTTCCGGTGACACCACGGACGAGAAGGAAAGCATTGCCATCCTGGCTGACCGCATCCGCGCCCGCTTTGACCGCCCGGCGTTGCTGCAGCCTGTCGAACGTGCGAGCCATGTTCCCGAGCGTGCCGTGCAATATGTTGCCTTTGGCGGGGGGGCGGCATCCGCTGTCGCAAAGGGTGGCGGGCATGGGCAGGCGGCAATGGCGTTGTGCCAACCAGCTGCCGTTCGCGCGGAAAGGCCGCTCAGGCTGCTGCGGCAAGCCGAGCCGGTTGAAGCGGTGGCCGAAGTGCCGGATGGTCCGCCGATCACCTTTCGCTGGCGCCGCGTGCTCTACCGGGTTGCCCGGGCCGAGGGACCGGAGCGTATCGCGCCGGAATGGTGGCACGAAGACAACGGGCCGCCGCGCGATTATTTCCGCGTCGAGGATGAGGCCGGTCACCGCTACTGGCTCTACCGGCATGGTGTCTATGACAATGGCGAACGAATGCCGGGCTGGTACATGCATGGAATATTTCCATGAGCGGCGTGCCGTCTGCCTATTGTGAGTTTGCCGTCCAGTCGAACTTCTCGTTTCTGCGCGGTGCATCCGCGCCCGAGGAACTGGTTGTCACCGCAACCCGCCAGGGTCACAAGGCAATGGGGCTTGCCGACCGCAATACCGTGGCCGGAGTGGTGCGTGCCTGGCAGCAGGCCAGGATTGCCGGCGGGCTGGCCTATCATCCAGGCTGCCGGCTGGTATTTTCCGATGATACGCCGGACATCCTTGCCTATCCGCAGCACCGGGCGGGCTGGGGCCATTTGTGCCGCCTGCTGACAGTGGCCAATGCGCGCGGCGAGAAAGGCGCTCCGGATGTGCGGTTTGACGATATCATGGAATGGGGCGAGGGATTGTCGCTGGCCCTGATCCCGGATTTTGCCCTGCCGAAGGAACAGTTGACCGGTCTGGTACAAACCCTTGCCAGCCGGTTTGGGAAGAACCTGCGCATCGCCATCTCGTGTGCCTATCAGGGCGACGATGCATGGCGGCTGGCGCAGGCGGATTGCCTTGCCGGAGTGGCCGGTGTTGCACTCATGGCAGTGGGCGATGTGCTCTATCACGATCCGCACAGGCGCATGCTCCACGATACGGTGACCGCGATCCGTCTCAAAAGGCCGGTTGCCGATGCCGGGCTGGAGTTGGCCATCAATGCCGAACGGCATCTCAAGGAGCCTGCGGAAATGGCGCGGCTTTTCCATCATTATCCCGATGCCATTGCCGAAACGGTTCGCTTTGCGCAAAGCCTGAATTTTTCACTCAAGGAACTGAAATATCATTATCCGCAGGAACCGGGCGGGCAGAGCAAGACACCACAGGCGGAACTGGAGCGCCTGACCTGGGAGGGTGCAAGGAAACGGTATCCGCACGGGGCTCCCGACGCGGTATGCGCGACGATCAAAAAGGAGCTGGCGCTGGTCGATCTCAAGGATTACGCGCCCTACTTCCTGACTGTCCATGACATTGTCTGTTTTGCCCGCAGCAAGGATATCCTGTGCCAGGGGCGCGGTTCGGCGGCCAATTCGGTCATCTGCTATTGTTTGGGGATCACCGACGTAAATCCGCAACTGGTCAATTTGCTGTTTGAGCGCTTTATCTCGGCTGAACGCGATGAACCGCCCGACATCGATGTCGACTTCGAGCATGAACGGCGTAGCGAGGTGATCGCCTATATTTACGAGAAGTATTCCAGGCGCCGCACCGCGCTGGCGGCATCGGTTGTCACCTACCGATCGCGGTCGGCAATGCGCGAGACCGCCAAGGCACTCGGCTTGTCAGATGACGTGACGAGCGCGTTGTCGGGCTCGGTATGGGGCTGGTCCGCGTCGGACATGGGCGCCGAACAGATGAAGGCGGCCGGCCTTAACCCCGCCGACATGACAACACGGCACCTGTTTGAGCGTGCCAACGAGATTGCCGGGTTTCCACGGCACCTGTCGCAGCATGTCGGCGGCTTTGTCATCACCAATGACCGGCTTGATGAGGTGGTGCCGATCATCAAGACGGCGATGGAAGAACGGAAAATGGTCGAATGGGACAAGGACGACCTCGACGCCATCGGTATTCTCAAGGTCGATATTCTGGCACTCGGCATGCTGTCATGCCTGCGGCGCTGTTTTCATTTTCTCAAGGATCATTACGGCCTGGACCTGACGCTCGACACGGTCCCCAAGGAAGAGAGCCAAGTCTACGACATGATTTGCAGGGCTGATACGCTGGGTGTGTTCCAAATCGAAAGCCGTGCGCAGATGACCATGCTGCCGCGACTCAAACCACGTGCATTCTATGATCTTGTCATAGAGGTGGCGATCGTGCGCCCCGGACCGATACAGGGTGACATGGTGCATCCGTATCTGCGCCGGCGGCAGGGCAAGGAGAAACCGGAATATCCCAGGCCAGAACTCGAGGCAATTCTGAGCAAGACCCTCGGCGTGCCCCTGTTTCAGGAACAGGCAATGCGGATTGCCATCGAGGCAGGCGGGTTTACGCCCGGAGAAGCCGACCAGTTGCGCCGGGCCATGGCGACCTTCCGGCGTGTTGGCACGATAGGTACGCTGCGCAACAAGATGATCGACGGCATGGTTGCCAAGGGTTATGAGCGTGACTTTGCCGAACGTTGCTTCAAGCAGATCGAGGGTTTCGGCGAATACGGATTCCCCGAAAGCCACGCCGCCTCCTTTGCTCTGCTCGTCTATGCATCGTGCTGGTTCAAGGCGCATTATCCCGATGTCTTCTGCGCGGCGATCCTCAATGCCCAGCCGATGGGATTTTATGCACCGGCCCAGCTTGTGCGTGATGCGCGCGATCATGGCATTGATGTCCGCCCCGTCGATATCAATTTTTCCAATCGCGACTCGACGCTGGAACCATGCGAGTTCAATGCCGGAACCATTGATCCGCGGCATCGCGGGATGGCAGGCGTTATCCGCAGTGCCCATGCTGTCCGACTTGGCCTGCGACAGATAAAGGGCCTGTCGCAGGATGACAGCGAGAAACTGGTTGCCAATCGCGGCAGGGGCTATGATTCGGTGCGCGACCTGTGGCTGCGCTCCGGGCTCTCCCGTGCTGTCATCGAACGGCTTGCTGCAGCCGACGCATTCCGCTCGCTGGGTCTCGACCGGCGCAACGCGCTGTGGGCTGCGGGTGCCCTGGACGAAAAGAGCGCTGCCGAGCGGCTGCCGCTATTCGAGCGCCGGGGTATTGCGCTTGCCGACCTGGAGGCGGAGATGGTCCTGCCTGTCATGCCGCTCGGTGCCCATGTGATCCATGACTACAAGACCGTTTCGCTGTCGCTCAAGGCGCATCCGGTGTCTTTTATCCGCGATCGTCTCGACAATGACGGTACCATCATCAACCGGCGTCTTGATGCCATCGCCAATGGCCGGCGTATCACGGTTGCCGGTCTGGTGCTCGTGCGCCAGAGGCCTGGTTCGGCAAAGGGCGTGATCTTCATGACCATTGAGGATGAGACCGGTGTTGCCAATATCATTGTCTGGCCAAAGACCTTCGAACGCTACCGGGCAATGGTAATGGGTGCGCGGCTGGTGCGGGTGCGGGGCCGGCTGCAATCGCAGGACGGGGTCATCCATATCGTTGCCGAGCGTATTGAAAACCTGACGCCCTGGCTTGCCGCCCTGTCCGAAAATGCCATCGGGATGGACGGCCTTGCCAATGCCGACGAAGTGCGCCGCCCGGTGATGGAAACCCGGGCAAAAACCCGCGCCGGCTCCAAACTTGCGCGCCTCATCAGCGAAGTGCCGGCCCTGTCCGGGGACTATGCAAAGCTTGTCCGCCAAGCCGGCGCAGTCATGCCCAAGGGGCGCAATTTCCACTAATGGCTCATTCCTACGCTTGCGACCTGACGGCACCGGCGAGATGCTGCTCCATGCGGCGGAAGCTCTCCGACAGGATCGCTGCATCACCCAATGCGTGCGAAACCATCATGCCGCCCTGCCATTCCGAAAGCGCGCCACGTGCGGCACCAAGTGCCAGTGCAGGGCGCACGCCCGCTCGGGTCAGTTCCCCGGCCATGAAGCCGATCAGAAGCGTAAAGGCCTCGGCCGCCCGGTTGGCCGCTTCCGGAGCCTCATGACGAAAATCGCGAACACACAATGCAATCGGACAACCATGATCAACCCGGCTTTTGAGGCTGCGTGACAAACGCTCGACAAGCGCCGCTAGGCGTTTTCGCGGAGCCACCTCCTCGGCCATGATATCTTCAAGCATGGTCTGCGTTTCCGAAACAAAGATTTCGGATACCGCATGGGCCAGATCAGCCTTGGAACGAAAATAGTAATAGACATTGCCGACCGGAACGCCGGATGCCGCTGCAACGCCGGCAATGGAAGTGGCAGCAAAACCGCGTGTCCAGAACAGCTCGGCTGCTGATGCCACAAGCGCTTCTTTCTTGTGAGACGGTTTCACCAGTATATGTTCCAGTTAGTTAATCAACTAATAGGCCGGAAACGCCTGGAAGGAAAGACCTATTCGCTATCCAGAACGCGGGCTTCCGATGGCAGCATGATCGGAACACCATCACGAACAGGGTATGCCAGTTTTGCCGATCTGGAAATCAGTTCGGATCTCTTTTCATCATAGATCAATGGACCCTTGGTCAGCGGACAGGCCAGTAGTTCCAAGAAACGCGGATCGATAGCCGTTGCGTTTCCTTCGATGTTTTTGCCGGCAGATCCCTTGATGGTTTTTTTCGCCATGGTCTTACTGGAGTCCGGTGGAAGTGTCGCCACTGTCGCGGGCGAGCGCAATTTCGGTAATAGCTATCAGCGTCTCCGCCCTTGTTTTCAAATCGGGCGCCTCGAGCAGAGCCTGCTTTTCCGCCGGGCCATAAGGCGACATCATGGACAAGGTGTTGACAAGCGTTTCGTTTTCCGCGCGCCGGACACTGTCCCAGTCGGCCTCCATGCCATTGGCGTCGAGATAGGCGCGAAATGTTTTCAACAAGGCTTCGCGGTCAATTGCGGTGCCATCTTCGTCGGTGAGATCGCTGACAAACGGCATAATCACGCATTTGCGGTACGGGGTTCGCGATTTAACTTCTTCGCCTATGCGGAACCGGCAAATACCATCCAGCGAGACCAGATAACGGCCATCCCCCGTTTCCGAGAGTGTCGTGATCCGTCCCATACAACCGACATCACACAACGCCGGTTCGCCCGACGAAGCAAGCCCGCCGTCAAGGCTCGGCTGGATCATCCCGATCAGCCGGTTGGTGCGCATCGCGTCATCGAACATCTGGAGGTAGCGCGGCTCGAAAACATTGAGCGGCATGCGTGCACCCGGCAAAAGCAAGGCCGCCGGCAACGGGAAGACTGGAACCGTGTCCGGCAAATCCCGTTTCGAATTGTAAACCGCATTACCGGCACGCACTGTTCGACTTCTCCCCTGTCAGGTCGGCAACACTATAGATACCCCGCCAAGATTGCCACCAGGCCGGCGCACCGCTCTATGAGAACAGCAGTGATGACAGCCGGCGCCGGGCGGCAAGCGTCGCCGGATCTTCAATACCCCAGGCCTCGAAGAATTGCAGCAGCTGCTCCTTGGCAGCGCCCTCGTTCCAGTCGCGGGACTGTTGAATGATATCGAGCAGATGATTGGCTGCCGCATCGCGATCTCCGGCGGCATTTTCGATCTTTGCCAGGTCCATTCGGGCATCGTGATCTCCGCTATCAGCCTCGAGACGCGCAAGCAGTGGTGCCCGGTCGCCGAGCGAACTGGCCTCTTCGGCAAGTGCAATGCGTGCCCTGACACTCGCCACGGCGGCATCGTCCGTCTTGTCTTCCGGAACAAGGTCAAGCATGGCGCGTGCATGTTCCATGTCCCCACTGTCGAGGTAGATACCGGCCATACCGGCAAGTGCTGCGGCATTGCCTTCATCGCGCTGCAGAACAGCAGAATAGATTTCCGCAGCGGTCTGGATATCGCCTTGCGCAGAGGCTTCATCCGCCTGGGCAAGGGCTTCGGCAAGAGCATCCTGCGGGCCTGTGTCGGGACCCGCGATCCGGTCGATGAATTCCTTGATCTGACTTTCCGGTACGGCGCCCATGAAACCATCGACGGGCTGGCCATCTTTGAAAGCGAGAACAGCCGGGATCGACTGAATGCCAAGCTGACCGGGAATTGCCGGATGATCGTCAATGTTCATCTTGACCAGGCGCACACGCCCGCCGGCTTCGGTGACCGCTTTTTCCAGCGCTGGGGTGAGCTGCTTGCACGGCCCGCACCACGGCGCCCAGAAATCGATCAGCACCGGCTGTGAACGCGATGCCTCGATTACGTCCTTGTTGAAATTGGCGGTCGTGGTGTCGGTAACAAGCGGGCCGGAAGAAGACGGCGCGGGTGTGGCCAGCGGGTCTGCGGCAGCATCATTTCCGCCGAAGCTGACATTGCCTGTCAATTGGCCGCCATAACCGCCGCCATACGGATTGTCCTTGTTACTCATAGAATTCCCCGGTTTTAATAACTGTTCCCAATGTGGCGATCACACAGAAAGATTCAAGATGGCGGGCTTGTGCCCGGTAGCCTCCAGAAATCGCAGCAGGTCTTCACGGCGAAGGGATGTTGTTGCCTCGTTTGTCAAGGGATGGGCGTTGATCGTCTCATGCTCCATCAATTTTTCATCGAGAATGATTGATACCACATGATCGATGTCATTGATCGCCCCAAATACGGTAACCGATCCGGGTCTAACGCCGAGCAGTGCCATCAGCCCCTCCGGCTTGCCGAAGGAGACCCGCCCGCTGGCGCCAATCTGCTTGTGAATTTGTTTGAGGTCGATTTCGCCGTCCTCAAGCATGGTAATCATGAAATACCGCCCCTTTTTGTCTTTCAGAAACAGGTTTTTGGTGTGGCCGCCGGCGATTTCGCCGCGCAGGTGCTGTGATTCCGCCACCGTATGCAATGGTGGATGATGCACCGTGGAATGGGCAATATTCAGATTATCGAGAAAGGCAAATAGGTCGTCGGGGGATTTCGGCATGGCAAACCCTGTCACGGGATCAAATCGATAGCGAATTAGTCAACTGAATGCTCTCCGGCAAACCCGGTCATGAAGAACAGGCTTCGTGATCAAGTGCGCAGAAGAGCTTTTGGCGAGGCTCCCAGGCTCCATGTAACCCACTTTATCCGATGTGGCGAATTCTGTATTGCATTCGGAAGCAGGTTGCGCCATACAGACGCCGTTTCGCGGTTCCGCCGCGATGTGAGCGGGCGTAGCTCAGGGGTAGAGCATAACCTTGCCAAGGTTAGGGTCGTGAGTTCGAATCTCATCGCCCGCTCCAATATTTCCGGTTGTAAAACTCAATGTTTCCAGTCCCTTGCGGGGCATCTGGAACAATTCCCGATTGCGGTTCCAGGCTTCGGTTGGGGTCCGCGGTTCCATCTCGGTTCCATGGAGCGGGAAACGGGGTTTTCCCGGGGATGGGCAAGGAGTGATCGTCTGGACCAATTCTGCTTTCCACCCATAGCGACTGTTCGTGGCGGTCGGCGTCGCAACATTGTAGCGCCCCAGGGCTTCAGCGGGAACGATGCTCGTCAAATACTCGCGATATTCCGCCCAGGTCGCCTGAATGATGAACCGTCCGCACATGGTCAGACG
>JAHEGF010000306.1 GCA_024645155.1 Phyllobacteriaceae bacterium
CTGCAGCCGACACTCATTTGCACTTCCTCTTCCAGGCTTACGGCCGCAAATACGGCCCTGAATCCCGTTATTTTCGTTTTCGACGGTCGGGCTTCTCGCAGAACCCCTCGATTCTGCTACCGGGTGCCGTCTGTACCGCTTAGACCGTCAAGACGAGCTCAGCCGGGCCACCCTCAGCTGGTTGTAATTCACAATCGACGATGGTGCTTCACGCGGTCAATCCACTGCCCATACGCGGGTCCCCCGAACCGGTAGAGCTGCATGTAACAAAGCGCATCGCTGCTCTCCTTCATCACTTGCTCGACCTATGCCGAAAGGCCTCGATAAAAAGGCTATTTCTTTGCCATGCCCCTGGTATAAAAGATTTGCCGGGTAGGGCTTTTGGCCGATTTCCGACGATCAGTAACGTCAATTCCAGGCACCTTCAGTTTCTTCTTCGTGTTCACCATCAGCCGGGTCAATATCCGGATGCCATCATGCAATAAGCTGCCGTCGAAGGACTCATGAATGTTCGTTGCCACCACAGTGCACTCTGCCCGGACTTGATTGCTGCATTCCACGCCACCGGTCAGCGCCTGGCATACGATCGCCCGGTCAATACGCTCCCATTTCTGGACTTCGATGCGGTAGCAGATGCTGTAGCCTGGCACCCATGGTGCCAGGCTAGTGCCGCTCAGCCAATGACCTCTCCCGGTATTCCCGATCCATGCGTTCGCCCCACTGTTGCAGGCGGGTATCCTGTCGCAATGAGACTAAAAACGGCGAAAACCGGGCGTCATCTATATGCTGTCTATGTCGCCACACCTCGCCGCTGTTCAAATAGCGCGCCCCCAGAATGTCCAGCCAGTGAAAAACCGCGGCATAGTCCCCTGCGAGGGCGTAGACTTCGACCAGCATCACAGCGGCGTCGAGGGTCTGCTGCGCCTCCAGATGGGACACTGCCGCAGCCCACTCTTCGCGGCTCCCCTGTCCCCAGGCAATCAAGGCGTGTAATTGTTGCCTGGGCAACGCATCCTCCAGCGTATCAGCCAACCTCCAAGCCTCTTCGTAGCGCCGCTCCAGCACCAGTATTCGGGCGAGCTCTTTGTGGATGAAGTCAGTGTCGTCCGGATTCAGTTCCAGCGCGATGGCAAGCTCCCGGCGTGCGGCTTCCAATTGCAGGTTTTGCAGGTAGTAGAACCCCAGGTTATTGCGATACAGCGCGCTAAGCGGATCCATTGCAATGGCCTTTTCCAACAGCTCTATCCCGCGCTCAAAATTCTGACTGTGATACTCCACAGCACCGATAATGGCGATCACCGTGGCCTCGTTCGGGCCGTACTCCAGTGCCAGTGAAAAATACTGCCTGGCCTGAATCGGATCAAAATCGATAAAGTAGTAACAGGCCCCCAGGCGGACTAGCGCCTCGGCATTGTCGGGATCCAGCATCAGGGCCCTGTTCAGCGCCGACCGGACATCATTCATCACCTCGCTGTAGCGACGCTCACCATCCCAGGCCAGCACCAAAAGGCTGGAGGCAAGGCCCAACCAGGCCTCCACCATGTCAGGGTTCCTTTCCAGCGCCTGTTCAAACAGAGCCAGGGCCCGCTGTGGATCGCCTTCCCCGCGGCGGTGGTGAAGAAAGCGGCCACGCAGATAGTACTCCCACGCGACGGAATCCCGATGGTCTTGTTCCGTTGCAAGCAGTGTGAGTTCAAGGGCTTCGGCAACCGACTTGGCAATTTCGATCTGTAAACCGAAGGTGTCGTCGCGAGCGCGCGTGTAAGCCCCCGACCACAGCTGCCCACTATTGCCGGCCCCGACCAGCTGTGCGGTCACTCTCACTTTATCCCCGTCGGCTCGCACACTCCCTTGCAGCACATAAGACACCTGCAATTGCTCTGCAATGGCCGCGACATCGTCCTGCCTGCCCTTGAAGGTAAACGACGAGGTCCACGCTGTTACTCGCAACCGCTGAATCCTGGCCAGCTGATGAATAACTTCCTCGGCGAGGCCGTCGCCAAAATACTCCCAACCCCCAGCCTGACTCATGTCCTCGAACGCCAGCACAGCAATCGATAAAGCCGGTATCGGCCCAGCGGCACTGGCGCCGGAGGAAGGGGTGCTCGACGCCCGCGACCACCAGACCGCAAACCAGGTACCCGCCAATAATACGGCCGCGAAAACCACCAGCAGCCAGCGAGCGGATTTGAGGCGATCAACTGCAAACGTATGCAGTGCAGACGCCCGCAAGCCGGTAACGAACGGCACCACGTCCAGTTCCAGCCGATAGCCCCGGCCCCGCACGGTAGATACCATCTCTTTGTCATCATCGCCCAGCGCACGGCGTACATCGATCATGCACTGGGTAAGCGAATCATCGCTGACAACAAGCCCTCGCCAGACTCCCTGGAGTAGCTCCGCCTTGCTCACCAGCACGCCCGGTCGCTCTACCAGGTAAAGCAATACCGCCATGGATTTGGGCCGCAACGGAACATCCTCGCCGTTGCGCAACAGAACTGCGCGATCGATATCAAGCACAAAGTCACCCAGTTCATAACAACGGTGATCGCCGCCGGCCCTCGTGGCGCCCTCAATTTGCATGGTCATTCTCTATCCAGGAGTGATATCGCCTCCTGTTATTTGAGTGTAGCAGAGTTTGAGCGCGATAAAGCGGGCCCCGGCAGCTGCAGTAGCAGCAGATGCCGACCTCGAAAACAGCCGCGAAAGGCACGTTATCTTCGGCTAAGAAACAGCAAAAGCCGCAAAATATTCCGTGTTTCACTGCCGTGGGCAGTGCGCCCAGAGTCTTGAATCACACGCTCGGCGCGCACTGGAAAGTCTCGACCCGACACGGCTACGCAAGTGGCCTGTCGGGGCGATGCCCCCGCTCAAAACCCACACATAGCAGGTCTAAAATTCGCTTTCGTCACGCTTTCGGAAAACTTTCGTCATCCGAAAGGCGGGGAAATCCTAAGCTGCCAGTTACCAGGCGCGGCGAATAGGGCAGCGCAGGCAGTCGGGGCTGGCCAGACCCTGCGGACCTTGTTCCGAAGCCATCTTGAGTGTCGACCACGGGTCGACGGCCATCCCCAAGAGAAAAGCGTCGCGGCGCCACGGGCGATGGCAGCGATACCACTGGAAGCCCGCTGGTTAAACCGTGGTTACATGCTCACAGGAGATCAGACACAATGAAAACACAAACAGGAAAGAGAAAATTACTATCACTAACCACCGCGATTCTCTGTGGCGCCTTTGGCTTGAGTACCGTCGCAGCGGAGAAGAGTACCGTCCCGGTCATCTGGTTATCGGCCCTGCCAGCCATTGTGCCGGTTGAAAACTCCCGCTCCACCGTGGTGCGCAACGAATCGGGTGTCAGTGTGCGGGTCAACACACGAGACCTGACCCCGGGGGATGCCTACACCCTGTGGATGGTGGCATTCAACTATCCGGCGTATTGCGCCACGCCCTACGCCTGCAACGACTTCGATATCGGCAATCCCGAAGTTGCGGCCGACGTGATGTACACCACCGGCCATATTGCCGGGAGATCGGGTATCGGCAATTTTGCCGGCCACCGCTCTATCGGCGACAACAGCGGCTCGATCTTCCTGGCGGACGCGCCGCTGCCACCACCAGAGGGGCTGCAGAACCCGATGGGGGCCGAGATACACTTGATCGTTCATTCCCACGGGCCGAAGATCAGCGAGTTCATGCCCGCCATGATCAAGACCTTCGGCGGTGGCTGCGGGGATATGATCCCACCGTTTCCCTTCCACCTGCCGGAATGGGGACCATTCGGACCCAATAACTGCGAGAGCATACAGGCGGCAGTCCATGGCGTAACACCCTAGTCACGCCTGGTGTCAGGTCACGCCGTTGCCGACAGAAAACCCGGGCAACGGCGTATTCGCCTTGTCGCCGGAGGCAGCGGCCCGCTGACACCAGGGTGCGATCA
>JAHEGF010000307.1 GCA_024645155.1 Phyllobacteriaceae bacterium
GCACTTTGATGAACAAGGCGTAGAGGCGGGCGCTTCTGGTGTAGAAGCGGTCGAAGGTTGTCTGGAACTTCTGGGCATCCTGGGGATCGGTTGAATATCGTTTTTGAATCATGTTGGCTCCATGAGGCAAGGTATTTCTGACCTGCATACACCTGATTCTATTTTACACCGGTTGAAAAGGGGCCAGGAACCGGGGAAATGTCCCAAAGATTGTCCCAAGCGGTTTAGGCGGTGATTCAGGACGGCAGACTCATGACATGGGCGGGAGATTATTCTATGATGAGAATGGGTCATCCAAGATCTGAAAAAATAACGACATGGTTGTGAGGTGCAGGTTATGAAGAAAGCAGCGAAATGGATCGGTATAGGGATAGGCAGCTTGTTGGGTTTAATCATCATCGCGGCGGGTGTGCTCAGCTTGATTACCAGCTCACGGCTGAATAAGGTATACGCGATTGAGCCGGAGGTGGTGATGATTCCAGCTGACGAGGCTGCTGTGGCCCGGGGAAAGGGGATAGTGTCAGTTAGCTGCGCCGGCTGTCATGGCGATGATTTGTCCGGCGGCACCGTGTTTAATGAAGCGGCGCTTGGTTGGATTGAGTCCAGCAACCTGACTGCCGGCAAGGGCGGGGTAGGCGGACAGTATAGTGATGCTGATTGGGTGCGGGCGATCCGGCATGGGGTTGGCCCGGAAGGCCGCCCGCTGCTGGTGATGCCGTCTAGGGCCTATTACTACTTCAGCGACCAGGATTTGGGCAGCATTATCGCCTATCTGAAATCGGTCCCCGCGGTGGACAATGAGATGGGCGGCTATGATTTGAAGATGACTGCCCGAGCGATGGCCGGTGTGGGGGCGTTTGGTGACATCTTGGCAGTCGAGATGATTGATCACGACGGGCCGCGGCCTGAGGCCCCGGCAGAAGCGGTAGATGCGGCTTACGGCGAGTATCTGGTCACAACCGGTGACTGCAGCGCCTGTCATGGAGCGGAGTTGGCTGGCGGCAACGATCCCAACCCGGACGCGCCGTCAGGGCCGAATCTGACTCCTGGGGGCAACCTTGGGGATTGGACAGCCGCTGACTTCATCCAGACGATACGAAACGGGAGCACGCCAGATGGGCGAGTGCTGGACCCTGAGTATATGCCGTGGCAGTCATATCGAAAGCTGAGCGACGACCAGCTGACCGCTATTTACCTCTATTTGGCATCGCTGCCGGCGAAATAGGGCAGGGATTGCCGGTGGAAAATAATGATATGGGGACGAGGGTGTGACAGTGGGAAAAGGAGAGATGGGATGAAAATCTGGTTAGTTTCTCTAGAAGGGGCGGTAGCGACATCGTCAGCCGCGATGGTAGCCTTTTTGGGACGGTCCATTATTGATTGGCGGTTTGTGTATGGTGAATTTGTTCCGGATGATCAGGTGGGAATCCTGGCGGCGGTGATGGCACTGTATATGGGGATATTCGGCGGCTGGATGTGGTCGATCCTGGCGGTTTCCAGGGGCGAGCGGCGCGGGCTGCTCGCCGGCATGGGCCTGAACTTGTTTGTCCTGTTCGCTGTGGCCATCGCGACGCCGCTGTATTACTGCCCGTCCCCCTGCGCGACCGCGTGGCCGGTGGCGGAAATCAGTAATTGGATTAATTTGATAGTGTGCTTGCTGGCGGTGGTATCTAGCGGCAGCCAGCTGCGGCAGGAAGTAAGCGGCTGATGAAGGAGCGACAGGCTATGTATGAAGGGATCTTTATTTCCACTAATGGTCATGGAATTTCCAGGGCAGCACGCAACGGGCAGGGGAGTTGGTCGGTGACGCAGGCGCTTGAATCAGAAGATGTCCGCTGCCTGGCGGCTGATCCAAGCCAACCCGGGGTGGTCTATGCCGGCACGCAAGGGAATGGGGTGCTGCGATCGGATGATGGGGGCAGCAGTTGGCGGCCAGCGGGGCTGGCGGGAACGATCGTTAAATCGGTAGCTGTGAGCCAATCAGAGCCGGGGACGGTCTATGCCGGCAGCAAAAGCACGCCGCGGATTTTCGTCTCCCGAGATGGGGGCGGCGCGTGGTCCGAACTGGAGGGGTTCCGGCGGGTCAAGGGGCGGCGGCTGTGGTTGTCTCCGGCAGAGCCGCCGTTTACCGGCTATGTGCAGTCTATTGGGCTGTCACCGACTGATCCCAAGGTCATTGTGGCCGGGATCGAGGCTGGCGCGGTAGTGCGCAGCAGTGATGGGGGCGTGACCTGGTCGGGGCACCGTAAAGGGGCCTTACGCGATTGTCACACGATGCTGTTTCATCATCATGACGGCCGATGGATATACGAAGCGGGCGGCGGCGGCGCTGCCGTAAGCCAGGATGGGGGCGAGCGGTGGCAGCGGCCCAAAGCAGGGCTCGACCGGCGCTACGGTTGGGCGTGCGCGGCAGATCCGGGCCGGCCGGAAGTGTGGTATGTGTCAGCATCGGCGCTGGCAGCTTTCCCAAAGATGGTGCCGGCTGCCCATGTGGACGGCGCCGCGAACGCGGCGATCTACCGTTCGTCAGGCGGGGCAGCCTGGGAGCGGCTGGGCGGTGGGCTGCCGCAGCCGTTGGCGTATATGGCATACGCCCTGGTCACCGTCCCAGGGGCGCCGGGGCATCTGTATGCTGGCTTAAGCAACGGCGATGTATGGCATTCGGCTGATTACGGGGACAGCTGGCGGCAGATTCCCTTCAATCTGGGAGGTATCCACCGCGTCCTGGTCCGGCTGTAAAAGCGGTTGGGGCATTGATGGAACATGAGAAAGGATGAGGTGCGCTATACAAATAGGGGGGAGTTGGCTATAACTGGCACATCATCCTGGCTTTCACTGCCGTAAACGGCCGTCTCTTGACGGCAGGCAGCTGAATGAATCTTGTTGTTCTGCCAAATAGATCTAAATGAAACAGGAACTGTTCCAGCGGAAACGCACCTGTCACCGCGTATGGTCAGCGGCTATTTTGATGCTGGCAGCGGCGGCTGGATTCGTCTGGCTGCACCTGGCGACGCCGTCAGATGGTGCCCGGCTGGAACCGGGAAGCGTGAGTATCTCCCCTCAGGGTGTTGTCGTAGAGGCGCTGCTGGAGGGGGCGGATAGGCTGCAGACAGGGGATATCATCACCGCGGTTGACGGCAGAAGCGTTGTCTCGTGGGCGGATCTTCTATTGACGCCGGGCGCGGATCGCCCTGATTGGCAGGTGGGGGAGGAGGTTCGCTACGGTTTGATCCGGGGCGGGCAGCCAGTGGAAAAGGTGATCACCCTGGTCCCGTACCCGCTGGCGGATATCGTGCGGCACAATTGGGGCAGCCTGCTGTTCGCCCTGGTCTACCAGCTGTTGGCGATGCTGGTCTTTTTCCGGCGGCGAGACAGTGTGCCGGCGACGGCCTTGTTTCTCTCAGCCTCCGGTTTCTTGAGTTCTATGACCTGGGCCCTGGGGCTTCAGGTGAGCGATTTCATCGGCGGGCTGGGATTCTGGCTGTACAAAGCGACGTCGGTGGGGGCGTATATGCTGTTCTGGATCGCCGGCCTCCATTTCGCCCTGACGTTTCCCCGCCCTCACCCGATCCTTTGGCGATACCCTAAACTGATACCACTGATGTACATTGCCCCCTACGGGCTGCAGCTGGTTAACTTCGGGCTGTTATGGGCGACGACGCCCAATGGGCTAGTGTGGGCCAGCCGGTTGACCTTCGGCGAAAGCGTCCATGCCGCGATCTTCCTGACATTGACCCTGATCGTGGTGGTATGGCAGTACCGGCTCAACGACAGCGGCGCCGTCCGGCAGCAGATGCGGTGGGTGCTGCTTGGGGCGATGCTGTCCGGTGGATCGGGTCTGCTGCTGTATATCCTGCCGCGGGTGCTGTGGGGTGTTTCCATCGACTCTAACCTGATGGGCGTTATCTTGCTGCCG
>JAHEGF010000308.1 GCA_024645155.1 Phyllobacteriaceae bacterium
GGCTACGACAAGGGACGCATCGATGCGATCGGCGCGCTGACGCGAACCGTCGAAAAGATTCAGGCACTGGCTTTAGTCGATACCAACCGGCTCGAAGCGACGAACCGGAGAAACGAACGAATTGGAGACGTTCTCAAACGAATCGACAGAAGAATACTTCACCTCGCCAAAGAATTTGCAAAAGAACTGGGCAAAAAGAAACCTGACAACGGTTGAAGCACGCAGTGTTTCCGACGAGTGGTTTTGTCACGCACGGCCAAACCAGTACCCGCTTATGCCCGTCAAGGACACGTGGCTGGTCATTGGCGGGCGTGGATCGGGCAAGACTCGGCTTGGCGCGGAATGGGTCAACAGTTTCGTTCGCGGCTACCCGCCCTTTGCTGACCGGTCCCACGGCCTGATCGCGCTGGTTGGCGAAACGCTGGGCGATGTTCGTGAAGTGATGATTGACGGACCCTCCGGGATCGCCAGAATTTCCAGGCATGACCGGCCGCGTTTTGAACCAAGCCGTAAACGGCTGGTTTGGGAGTGCGGCGCTGTTGCCCATATTTTTTCGTCGGAGGATCCCGAGAGTTTGCGAGGGCCGCAATTCGAGGCCGCCTGGTGCGATGAAGTGGCGAAATGGAAGCATGCAGATGCCTGTTTTGATATGCTTCAGTTCGGGCTGAGACTTGGGGAGCGCCCGCGCCAGCTGTTGACCACGACACCGAAACCGATTGCTCTCCTTCGCCGCCTGCTTTCCGATGCAGACGTGTCGGTAACGCGGATGCGCACCGACGATAACGCCAAGAATCTCGCCGAGAGTTTTCTCAAGGCTGTTCGGCAACGCTATGCGGGAACGCATTTGGGACGGCAGGAACTGGACGGCGAATTCATGACGCAAAGGGAAAATGCGCTGTGGATCAGAACGATGCTCGAACAGGCGATTGCGGTACCGGAAATGCCGATGAGGCGGATCGTGATCGCTGTCGATCCACCGGCAAGTGCGCACAGGCGGTCCGACGCCTGCGGCATTGTTGTCGCCGGCATGTGCGAAGACGGCCTTATCTACGTACTGGCCGACGAAACCGTCGGCATGGCCAAACCGCATGACTGGGCTTGCCGCGTGGTACGCCTTTTCCACCGGTTTGAGGCTGACCGGGTTGTCGCCGAAGTTAACCAGGGCGGCGACATGGTGGAAGCAGTCATTCGCACCATTGATCCGCAGCTGCCGGTAAAACCGGTCCGGGCGACGCGGGGAAAATGGCTGCGCGCCGAACCGGTCGCGGCACTCTATGAACAGGGTCGCGTTCGCCACGCAGGACGGTTCGGCAAACTTGAAGACGAAATGTGTGATTTCGGCATTGACGGGATTTCATCGGGACGGTCACCGGATCGGGTTGATGCACTGGTTTGGGCGATAACCGAACTTGCCGGAGACGGCAGCAACACGCCGCGCATCCGTAATATTTCTTGAAAAAGGTAGAGATTGAATGGCTTTCAGATGGCCTTGGAAAAACCTGGCCGGCAATGCTGCGCCGGCCCAAAAGAGCGCACCGTTACAAGGCGGATATTTTGCCTTGCACATGCAGGCCGACGCGAGTTGGACGACCGGCAGCTACAGCGGACTCGCACGCGAAGGCTTCATGCGAAATCCGGTTGTCCACAGGTCGATCCGGCTGATTTCGGAGGCATCCGCCGCAATCCCGTGGCTGCTGTTTGAAGGGAACGCCGAACACGATACACATCCGCTGCTCGATTTGTTGAACAGACCAAATCCGCAAAACGCCGGAAGCTCATTTTTTGAATCGCTCTACGGCCACCTGCTCATTTCGGGGAACGCCTATGTCGAACTGATCGACGCTGGCCAGGGCTTGCGCGAATTGCATCTGCTGCGCCCCGATCACACGCGAATTGTCGTCGATGACAACGGATGGCCCCAGGATCTCGAACACCAATGCGGATCGGCAAAACGCCTGATACCCGTTGGTCCGTCAGGCAAGGGGAGTGCCCTCCATTTACGTCTTTTTCACCCGCTCGATGATCACTACGGATTTCCACCCCTGCAAGCGGCACTGATTGCGCTGGATACGCACAATGCGGCCGGGCGCTGGAACAAGGCATTGCTTGATAACTCCGCCAGGCCATCAGGCGCCTTGGTCTATGCGCCAAAAGAAGGCGGCAACCTGACCGAGGAACAATTCGATCGGCTGAAAACAGAACTGGAAAATGGCTACTCCGGTGCCTCCCATGCCGGCCGGCCGATGTTGCTGGAAGGCGGCCTCGATTGGAAGTCCATGGGCCTGACCCCGCGTGATATGGATTTCATCGAAGCGAAGAATGCCGCAAGCCGGGACATCGCGCTTGCATTCGGAATACCGCCGATGCTTCTGGGGATTCCTGGTGACAACACCTATGCCAATTACCAGGAGGCAAATCGCGCCTTTTACCGTTTGACCATATTGCCAATGGTCACCCGTGTCGCCAGCGAGTTGAGCGCCTGGTTCAGTCCGCTTTTCGAGTCCGGTTTGCGCCTTACAATTGATGCCGACCAGGTGCTCGGCCTGTCGGGTGAACGCGACTCGCTTTGGACGCGGGTCGGTTCTGCCGAATTTCTGACCGACGATGAAAAGCGCCAGGCGGTCGGATACGGGCCTTTGCAACGGCGGGATGCCAGCCATGACTGATCTGTCACACGGCACCCTGGAATGGCTGACAAAAGGAACCGGTGCTGTTGCCGGCTCTGCGATCTCACTGGCCTACATCCTTCCCCAGGGCAGGCGCGAGGCGGCAATCCGTTTTGTTGTCGGTGTCGTCAGCGGGCTGGTTTTTGGCGGCACCGCCGGCGTGAAAATTGTTTCCGAACTGGGCATCGGGAAAAGCATGGGCAAATTTGAAACACTGCTGATGGGTGCAGCTTTTGCCAGCCTGACGGCCTGGTGGGCCCTCGGCGCGCTGATGCGTGCATTTCAGAAAAACGGAACAGACCACCTTCGTTCGAAAAAGGACACTTAGAAAACCCCATGGAACATACGTTTGGTGAAAAGAAATACGTAAATCTCTCGATTCACGACGTCACCGCTGATGGTGTCTTCAGCGGGTATGCCAGCTTGTTCGGGGAAGTTGATCTTTCACGGGATGTTGTTGAACCTGGCGCATTCGCCAGATCGGTAAAAAAAAGGCGCGAAACTGGCATCCGCATGTTGTTTCAGCATGATCCGAATGAACCCGTTGGTACCTGGCAGGTCATCCGCGAAGATCAAACCGGCTTTATGTTGAGGGCCGGCTGGCAAAAAATGTCGCACGCGCCACCGAGTTGCTGCAACTGATGCGTGACGGTGCAATCGACGGATTGTCCATCGGTTTCAGGACCGTACGCGCGCGTACTGACGCCAAGACAGGTATTCGCCGCATCATCGAAGCCGATCTGTGGGAGATCTCCATCGTCACTTTCCCGATGCTTCCCCAGGCACGTATCAACTCGGTTAAATCTGCAAATATCCGAAAACCGTTACCAACCACACGGCAATTCGAACGATGGCTCACGCGGGATGCTGGGCTAACACGTGGCGAAGCTCATCAGGTCATTCACAAGGGTTTCGCCGAACTCAAGCGCGAGCGGGATGCCGCGCAACCGTCACGCAATGCGTTGGCAGACAAGATTCGACGCGCTGCAAAACTCCTCACACATCAAGGTTAAATTCATGAAATCCCAACATTTCAGCCGGCATCCGCTTCGGGCGCCGGAGATCAAATCCGCCGCCGGCACTGCAACCGAAGTGGCCGAGGCATTCGACGAGTTCATGGGCGCTTTTGAAGCGTTCAAACAGGCTAACGATGAAAGGCTTGCACAAATCGAAGACCGGGTTTCGGCCGATGTCATTTCAACCGACAAGGTTGACCGGATATCCGGAGCATTGGACGAACAAAAA
>JAHEGF010000076.1:0-4348 GCA_024645155.1 Phyllobacteriaceae bacterium
CGCCTATTTTTGGAGCTTCGAACCCGGGCCCGAAACCAGGCCGGCGAGGCTCGACAAGGCGGCGTTGGTCACACTTGGAAAGACGGATGTTTCGGCCCGGATATCAAGCGACTTGAAAAAACGCGGATGGTCCTTTGTCGGCCCGACCACGGTTTATGCCTTCATGCAGGCCATGGGGCTGGTAAATGATCATATCGAAGGCTGCTGCATCCGCGGCCAATGCGAAGCCGAAAGGAAAGCCCTTGTCCGGCCAAAGCGAAATTCCTGATCCGAAAATCGCTGCGGTCTTTGCGCAATATGACGATGTGCAACGTGGCGCATTGCAGCGATTGCGCGCTCTGATATTCGATACCGCGGCAAAAACTGCCGAAATCGGCGCGCTGTCCGAGACGCTGAAATGGGGCCAGCCGAGCTATACGCCAGCAAAACCGCGCATCGGCAGTTCGGTGCGCCTCGGTGCCGCTGGTGACGCAAATGTGGCGCTCTATTTCATTTGCCATACGCATGTGGTCGAGCGCTTTGGCGAATTGTACCCGGACACGTTCACCTATGACGGTAATCGTGCGATCATTCTCGATCCGCGGGACCGGTGGCCGGAAACCGAGTTGAAGCACTGCATCGCCATCGCACTGACATGGCACATTGCCAGGAAAAAAATCGCGTTATGAAAGATTGCCGATATGACGTTCCCGCTGTCTGCCTGTCCGGTCAGCGTGATCCGCAAGGCCGCCGAAATACCGGGATACGCCCAGACCCGAACCGCAAGTGTTTTTCATCCAAAGTCTGCCGCAGGTGATTCTGTTCATCTTGCGTTCAGGCTGGATGGACACAATATATGGTTAATGAAAGGTAACGGCTTTCCGGCCTTCATGAATTCGGTAATTGCCGGTTTGCCAAAAAAACAAACTGGAAGGAATTCGAACATGATACGCAAATCATTCCTGTCATCCGTTTTGGCATTGGCGATTGGCGCATCGGCCGCCGCACCGGCTGTTGCCATACCGCTGCCAACGGCCCCGGCTTCGATTGCCGCGGGAGGGTCGTTGGAAATTACCCAGGTGCGCCATCAGCAGCGTTTTCGCCAGGTTCCGCGGGGCTTTTACAGTCGCGGTGGTGCCGGTTTTTACAACGGCTATCGCGGACGCCGCCATCACCGCCGCGGATGGCGCCGCCACAATGGCTGGTGGTTCCCGCCGGCAGCGTTTGCACTCGGCGTCATAATCGGCAACGGCCTCTATGACGGATCCGGCTACTACTATCGCGAACGCCCGCGCCGCTACTATCGCTCGAATTACCTGCCCTATGAGCATTACCGCTGGTGCGAATGGCGGTTTAGAACCTATCGCGCCTGGGACAACACCTACATTCCGCGTGTCGGCTATCGTTCCCAGTGCCGGTCGCCTTACTGGCCGTAGATATCTCCCTGCCGGCTCAAATACTGAACACGGCAACCAGCGAGCCCCCGGCATCTGCCGGGGGTTTTCTGTTGCGCGGCCTTAATTGAGAAGATCAAACAGATCCGGGCCGATCGCACCTTCGATCTTCAGCAGGCTGCGTTTGGTATTGGTTCCGCCGGGTGCCGAAAATCCGGTCATTGTGCCGCCGGAACCGACAACCCGATGGCATGGAACGATGATCGGGAAGGGATTGCGGCCGAGTGACTGGCCGACTTGCCGCGACAGCGAAACGTCCCCGAGTTGGCGCGCCAGTTCGCCGTAGGTGCGAACTTCGCCGGGTTTGATATTCCGGGTCAGGCCGTATAGCCCCTGTTCGAAAGGCGAGATGCCGTTCATATCCAGCCGGGCACCGGCCAGGTCGGGTTTTTTGCCGGAAAACAGGTCGGTAATTAGCCCGATCACACTGGCAATGTCATCGGGAACCGAGTCTGCGATCTGTGCGTCCGGCGCCCGCCGCTGCAGGGCCGACATTGTTTCCATGTCGCTTTCTTCGGGAAAACTGACTGCAAGGATACCGGACCCGTGCCACGCGATGCCGCAGCGCCCGAGCGCGGTGTCAAAAAGGATGGCGGACTGTGTTTCCATCACCCTGCATACCATGCTTGCGGTCTCGATGTAGCGGTTGTGCGCCATGCCCGCAGCGCGGCGGACTAGGCGGCTTGCTCGGCTTTGGCCGTGATACTTGCGGTAACACGGGCGAACGTCTAGGAGAGGCGCGATCCATCAATCGCGCCTCACGCTTTCGGGCGGGCGGCAATTCCGAAGACGCAGGAAATGTCCGACAAGAAGAAAAAACCGCAGAAACTGAAGGCGCGGCTGCCGCGCGGATTTGCCGACCGCTCCGCCGGTGACATTCGCGCGACCGACGAGATGGTCGGCAAGATCAGGGCTGTCTTCGAGAAATACGGCTTCGATCCGGTCGAAACACCGATGTTTGAATACACCGATGCGCTCGGCAAGTTCCTGCCCGATTCCGACCGGCCCAACGAGGGCGTGTTTTCGGTCGAGGATGATGACGAGCAGTGGATGAGCCTGCGCTACGACCTGACCGCACCGCTCGCCCGCCATGTCGCCGAGAACATCAACACCATCCAGTTGCCCTACCGCACCTATCGGCAGGGCTGGGTGTTCCGCAACGAAAAGCCGGGGCCGGGCCGCTTCCGCCAGTTCATGCAGTTTGATGCCGATACAGTCGGAGCACCCGGAGTCCAGGCCGATGCCGAAATGTGCATGATGATGGCCGATACGATGGAAGCATTGGGGATCAAGCGCGGCGACTATGTGATCCGGGTCAACAACCGCAAGGTACTCGATGGCGTCATGGAGGCCATTGGCGTCACCGATGAAGGCCGGAAACTGGCCGTTCTCCGAGCCATCGACAAGCTCGATCGCCTCGGTATCGAGGGTGTCCGCCAACTGCTCGGCGCCGGTCGCAAGGACGAAAGCGGCGATTTCACCAATGGAGCAGGGTTGGACCAACCGGCTATCGAAGCGATAATCGCACTTTTGCGGGATGTCCGCCTTGATGCGTTGTTCGACGAGGTTGTTCGTCCGGCTTTTGAGGAAGATGTTCCGTTGCCAAATCAAGATGCCGATGGCGATTTCCATAGTTCGCTGGTGTTGGAAGGAGCGATCAGCTCATCATTTCTTGTGAATCAGAAGTTTACGACCGGCATCAAGGAACTACGAACTATCGCAAATATTGTAGCTCTTAGCGGATACGAATCTAATCGAATTAGAATTGACCCTTCCTGCGTCCGGGGCCTCGAATATTACACCGGCCCGGTATTCGAGGCCGAGCTGCTGTTCGATGTCGTCAATGAAATGGGTGAGACAGTGCAGTTCGGTTCGGTTGGCGGCGGCGGGCGTTATGACGGTCTGGTCAAGCGCTTTACCGGGCAGGACGTGCCCGCAACCGGCTTTTCCATCGGCGTCTCGCGGCTGATGACGGCGTTGAAAAACATTGGCAAGCTCGGCCAGAACGAGATCACCGCGCCCGTGCTCGTCACGGTCATGGATAGCGATACCGAGGCGCTCGGCCGCTATCAGAAAATGACGCAGGAACTGCGCAGCGCCGGCATCCGCGCCGAGATGTATCAGGGCAACCCGAAGAAATTTGGCAAGCAGCTGCAGTATGGCGACCGCCGCCATTGCCCCATCGCCATCATTCAGGGGTCGGACGAGCGCGCCAATGGCAAGCTACAGATCAAGGACATGATCGAGGGCCGCCGGCAGGCCGCTGCCATCGAGAGCAATGAGGAATGGCGCGAGGAACGTCCCGGCCAGTTCGAGATCGCCGAGGCCGATCTGGTCGCCGAGGTTAAACGCGTGCTCGCCGCGCAGGCCGGAAAGTAGCGTGCCATGAATGCGCCGATCGCGGACATCGCAGGCAAAGTCGCTGCCTTCTTGGCCGAACGTGGCGCCGAGATGGTCGATATCCCGGTGTTGCAACCGGCTGACCCGTTTCTCGATACCGCCGGCGAAGACCTGCGCAGCCGCATTTTTTTGACCACCAGCGAGACCGGCGAAAGCCTGTGCCTGCGCCCGGAATTCACCATTCCCGTATGCCGCGACCACATCGCCTCGCGCGCTGACACCCCGCGCCGCTATGCCTATCTCGGCGAGGTATTCCGCCAGCGCCGCGAGGCCGGCAACGAGTTCTACCAGGCAGGCATCGAGGATCTGGGTGAAGCCGATACCGCTGGCGCCGACGCGCGCTCGCTTGCCGATTCCGCCGGGCTGTTACGCGCCGTGTTGCCGGACACTCCCATGTCTGTAACCCTTGGCGATCAATCGGTGTTCGAAGCGGTGCTTGCCGCACTTGGACTGCCTCGCGGCTGGCAGAAGCGGCTCGCCCGCGCCTTTGGCGCGCCCGGTCAGCTTGAACAGGC
>JAHEGF010000076.1:4358-13199 GCA_024645155.1 Phyllobacteriaceae bacterium
TGCCGGTGCTAACCGGCCGTCAGATCTCGAACCGCAAATCGCGGTAATGGTTGCGGCTGGAGACAGCGATGCGGTAACCGGTCACATCGGCGACCTGATGGATCAGGCCGGTCTGTCCGCCCATGCAGGCCGCACACCGGCAGAGATCGCCGCCCGGCTGATCGAGAAATCGGCGCTCGAGCGTGTCCGCCTGTCGTCAGGCCAATGGTCGGCGTTGCGTACCTTTCTTTCCATCCACCAGCCGCTTGAAAGCGCGACCGAAACCCTGCTTGCCTTTGCCTCCGAAAACGGTATTGCGCTCGATGGTGCGGTGGAGCGGTTCCAGGCCCGGGCTGACGCCATTGCCGCAAACGGATTGGGACTGACGGAGATAAACTACGATGCCGCCTTTGGCCGGCCGCTCGATTACTATACCGGCCTTGTCTTTGGGATTGTATCGGCTTCCAGTGGAAAGGCGCTTGCCGGTGGCGGGCGCTACGACCGGCTGTTGACCATGCTTGGCGCACAATCGCCTATCCCCGGTGTCGGCTTTTCGGTTTGGCTCGACCGTATCGCTGCTGAACGCGGAGGCTCAGCATGACTGTCACCGTTGCCTTGCCATCGAAAGGGCGCCTGCGCGACGATGCGCTGTCACTGTTCAAAAGGGCGGGTCTGCCGGTTGCGCAGCCAGCCGACGCCCGAGGCTATGCGACAAGGGTCGAAGGACGCGACGACATAGAAATCGCCTTTCTGTCGGCCACGGTAATCGCCGGTGAACTGGCTAGCGGAACGGTCGACCTCGGCATCACAGGCGAAGACCTGATCCGCGAAAACATTGCCGACTGGAAATTGCGCGTCGAGATCGCCGAACACCTTGGCTTTGGCCGTGCCGACGTGGTGGTTGCAGTTCCCGATGCCTGGCTCGACGTCGAGACCATGAACGACCTTGACGATGTTGCCGCCGAGTTTCGCCAGCGCCATGGCCGCCGCCTGCGAATTGCTACCAAGTACTGGCGGCTGACGCAGGACTTTTTCTCGCAAAAACACGGTATTCAGGTCTACCGCATCGTCGAAAGCCTGGGTGCAACCGAGGGCGCGCCTGCGGCCGGGTCAGCCGATGTCATCGTTGACATTACCTCGACCGGGTCGACGCTGAAAGCCAATCACCTCAGGGTGCTTGACGACGGCGTGATACTGCACTCCCAGGCTAGCCTCGTCCGGTCCCTGGTTGCCGGTGACACCAACCGTCAGGTGCTCGTCGACGAAATCGTCAACCGGATCGCCAACGCTGTTCTGCAAGGCGGGTAATGCGCTTTCCGGCCGGATGACCGGGCTTTCATGTTCCGTATTTGCCGTTTTCAAGCGCGCCGGGCGTCAACCGAGATCGTGCCCGGGCCATTGACCCAAAGGGCGAGGAAACCGCCGGCGATCGTCAGGTTCTTCAGGAACATTGTGAACTGCATCATGTCCGACGGCTGGAAATGGAAGACAAAAGCGGTAAAGGCGCAGAACAGCGCCAGCAGCAACGCTGCGATTCGCGTCTGAAAACCAATCAGGATGGCAATGCCGGCAAGTGTCTCGAAAATCGCTGCGAGCCAGGCGAGCAACGTGCCGGCTGGCAGGCCGGCCGATCCGATATAGGCGGCGTTTCCGGCTATGTCGCCAAATTTGCCAAGGCCGGCCATGATGAACATCACTGACAGCAAAATACGGGCTGCAAGCAGCACTTGATTGTTGGTCATGGTCGTTCCCTTATTGCGTCTGTTCCGCGTTTATAGGTCCCCGCCGTTGTTCTCAAAAGATGTGTATTTTTGAACAAATCGTTCACAATTTTCTGACTGTCATTTTGACCCGGTCATGTCTTCAGGTCGCACCAGCTGGTCATAAACCGTTTCGCTGACCAGTCCGCTTTTCAGGGCTTCGTCACGCAACGTCGTCCCGTTTTTATGCGCGGTCTTGGCGATTCTCGCTGCCGCGTCATAGCCGATCTGCGGGGCAAGAGCAGTGACCAGCATCAGCGATCGGTCAAGCAGTTCGCCAATCCTTTCCTCGTTGGCGGTGATGCCGGCGACGCAATTTTCGCCAAATGACCGCGCCGCGTCGCCGAGCAGGCGTACAGATTGCAGGACACAGGTAGCGATCACCGGCTTGAAAACATTCAGTTCGAAATGCCCCTGGCTTGCCGCCATGGAAACGGTTGTCTGGTTTCCCATTACCTGGACAGCGACCATCGTCAGCGCTTCGGCCTGTGTCGGATTGACCTTTCCCGGCATGATAGACGAACCCGGCTCGTTTTCGGGCAGGCTGAGTTCACCCAGTCCGGAACGCGGACCGGAGGCGAGAAACCGGATGTCGTTGGCAATCTTGAAGAGATCGGCAGCCAGCGCCGCCAACGCGCCGTGAAAATGGACAAGCGCCCCGTGAGACGCAAGCGCCTCGAATTTGTTCGCAGCGGAGCGAAACGGCAGACTGGCAAGCTTCGACACCTCCTTGGCGAAGGCCGTACCGAATTCCCGCGGCGCATTCAGGCCCGTACCTACAGCTGTGCCCCCTTGTGCAAGGGCCATGACGCCGTCCAGAGCATCGCTGATCCGCACTACACCCAGTTCCAGAGCAACCCTGTAGCCGGAAAATTCCTGGCCGAGTGTCAGCGGGGTCGCGTCCTGGGTATGAGTACGCCCGATCTTGACGATGCCAGCAAACCCTTCCTCCCGAGCCCGCAATTCCGCCGTCAGCAAGTCGAGCGCGGGCAGCAGATGGCCAGTCGTCGTCAGTGCCACCGCGACGTGCATGGCGGTCGGAAACGTATCGTTTGAAGACTGGCTCATGTTGACGTGGTCATTTGGATGAACCGGCACCTTGGAACCGATGACACCGCCCAGAATCTCTATTGCCCGGTTGGCGATAACCTCGTTGACGTTCATGTTGGTTTGCGTGCCGGAACCCGTCTGCCAGACCACCAACGGGAAGTGATCGTCGAGTTTTCCGGCGGCAACCTCGGCTGCCGCTTTCGCTATTGCCTCGCCGGTTTTTTCACCAAGGCCGGCGATGGCCATGTTGGTTTTTGCGGCCGCCTGTTTGACGAGACCGAGCGCATGGATGAGCGGTGCGGGCATGAGCTCGGTACCAATGCGGAAATTTTCAAGTGACCGCTGGGTTTGCGCTCCCCAGTACCGATCTGCCGGGACTTCGATCGGGCCGAAAGTGTCAGTTTCCGTTCTGGTAGCAGCCATCTGCTTTATCCTTGTTGCCACTTCCATATGGAGTATCCGGTGGGCTGGCTCAATGCCACCCGCCTGTTGGCCGCAAAAGTATGTCAGCCCATCAGGCCGGTTCGAACCGGTGCCGCAACAATCCCCAGCGGTGCCCGGTGGCAGACCACGCCTGGTAGAGGACAATTGCTGTCAGCATGAGCATCACCACTTCCGCGGCGGGGCCAGCCAGCCAGATCCCGGTTTCCCCGCAGAACACCGGCAACAGGAACGTCATCGGAATTGCGAACAGATAGGTCCTCGGCAGGCTGAGTATGGCAGCACGCCGTGCATCTCCGATTGCCTGAAAATATCCGGACAGAACCATCATCGGCCCGGCAACGAAAAGCACAGCGGTGGCAATCGGCAAAATGCGCGCAACCTCGCTGGCCGTTTGCGTGTCGTCGACAAATGCAAATCCGATATAATTTCGTGCCAAATAGAAGGCAAACTGCACAACGGCGCAATAGGCGAGGCCGAGAAGCACCGCCAGCCGCAAACTGGCATCGGACCGGTGCCAGAGCCGAGCACCGAAATTGTTGCCGGTAATGGTTTGCATCGACATGTTGAGGCCAAGCATCGGCAGGTAGATGAATGTCATCACCCGCGTGATGATGCCATAGGCAGCTACGGTTGCTGCCCGGTTGTCGCCGCCGAAATATTGCAGCGCCATGATGATTGCCCCCGAGCCAAGCGAAAACCCCAGGAAATTCAGGCTTTGCGGTGCACCAAGTGCGAGGAACTCCGGCCAGCGGTTGACCCACAAGCCAAGCGGCAGGCTGCGCAATCCGAGCGGCGTTTCCCCGCGGATCCTGAAGCCGGCAATAGCTGCAATTCCGAGCATTTGCGCCAGGACCGTACCGATTGCCGAACCGGCCACGCCCATATCGAGCACAACGATCAGTACATAGTTGAACGCAATATTTGCCAGCGAGGTTGCCAGACTGACAGCTGCCATGAACGTCATCTGGCCTTCGCAACGAAGCGCATCGGAATTAACGGACAGAATGAAGCCCAGCGGAGAGCAGAAGATGAGGATCGCGATATAGGTGTAACCCATCGCCGCGATGCTGTCCGATCCGTCGGCGAGTGTCTCGATCATGCGATTTCCGGTAAACAGGAACAAACTGATCAAAATCAGGCAAACGATAACTGAAAGGCCATGGGCGCTGACGAACACCTCGCGCGCCTTTCTGTGGTCACCAGCACCAAGCAGACGCGCAAGCACCGATGCCATGCCGTTTCCGACCAGCGTCGAAAGCGCAACCATCAGCATGAAGACCGGAAACATCAGGGTGACAGCTGTCAGCGCGTCGGCACCGACATATATTCCGAGAAAAAAGGCATCGATAACGGTCAGCAGACCGCTCATTGCCATTATGAAAATGATCGGTGTCGCGGTTCGGACATAGAGCCTGGCAAGCGAACCGGAAAGGAACATGTTGCCGTTCGTGTCAGCAGGGTCGGTCATCCCGGTCCTCCAAAACACATCGGGTTGTTACAGATGGTGCCCGCTTTGCCATTCAACCGATGTTTCGGATGTGAACAGGGATTTGCCAAGGACTTCACCAAAGCTTGCGCTCGCGGGCGGCTGGTGCCTCAAACCGGTGGTGTGGATACGCGCTGATCGTTCACCTGTCAATCGGGATCGCAGATGAGGACCATACCGGAACCCGGCCGCATGAAAAAAAGGGCGGCATCGCAGCCGCCCTCTTTATAGAGATGACTGGAGGACTTCCCTAGAAGTCCATGCCACCCATTCCGCCCATGCCACCACCGGGCATTGCCGGAGCCGACTCTTTCTTCGGCAGTTCGGCAACCATGGCTTCAGTGGTGATTAGCAGACCGGCAATCGAAGCCGCGTCTTCAAGTGCGGTACGCACAACCTTGACCGGATCGACGATACCCATGGTGATCATGTCGCCATATTCATCGGTCTGGGCGTTGTAGCCGAAAGTGTCCTTCTTCTGGTCAAGGATCTTGCCTACCACGATGGATGCCTCCGCACCGGCATTCGACGCGATCTGCCGGCATGGAGCCTGCAGCGCACGGCGGATAATGTTGATACCGGCGTCCTGGTCGGGGTTAACACCCTTGGAAGAAATGGCTCCTGATGCACGCAGTAGCGCGGTGCCGCCGCCGGGAACAATGCCTTCTTCGACAGCAGCGCGTGTCGCGTTCAATGCATCGTCAACGCGGTCTTTCTTTTCCTTGACTTCGACCTCGGTCGCACCGCCAACGCGGATCACGGCAACACCGCCAGCAAGCTTGGCAAGACGTTCCTGCAGCTTTTCACGGTCGTAGTCGGAGGTGGTCTCCTCGATCTGCTGCTTGATCTGGGCAACGCGGCCTTCGATCTCGGCTTTCTTGCCTGCACCGTCGACAACGGTAGTGTTTTCCTTGGTGATCGAAACCCGCTTGGCGCGGCCCAGCATGTTCAGGGTCACGTTTTCAAGCTTGATGCCGAGATCCTCGGAGATCACCTGGCCACCGGTCAGGACGGCGATGTCCTCAAGCATTGCCTTGCGGCGGTCGCCGAAACCAGGTGCCTTGACCGCTGCAATCTTCAGACCACCGCGCAACTTGTTGACGACCAGCGTAGCCAGGGCCTCGCCTTCAACGTCTTCAGCGATAATGAGAAGCGGCTTGGAGGACTGAACGATCGATTCCAGGATCGGCAGCATCGCCTGCAGGTTCGACAGCTTCTTCTCGTGAAGCAGGATGTAGGCATCCTCAAGTTCGGCAACCATTTTTTCCGGGTTGGTCACGAAATAGGGCGACAGGTAGCCTCGATCGAACTGCATGCCTTCAACGACTTCAAGCTCGGTTTCCGCTGTCTTGGCTTCTTCGACGGTGATGACACCCTCGTTGCCGACCTTCTGCATCGCATCGGCAATCATAGCACCGATTTCGGTTGCGCCGTTTGCGGAAATCGTTCCGACCTGGGCAACTTCTTCCGAAGTCTTGATTCTCTTGGCCTTTTTGACGAGGTCGGAAACAACTTCGCTGACCGCCAGATCAATACCGCGCTTCAGGTCCATCGGGTTCATGCCGGCAGCAACCGCCTTGGCGCCTTCCTGAACGATTGACTGGGCAAGTACGGTTGCGGTTGTTGTTCCGTCACCAGCAATATCATTGGTCTTGGAGGCAACTTCGCGCACCATCTGCGCGCCCATGTTCTCAAACTTGTCATCAAGTTCGATTTCCTTGGCGACGGTTACACCGTCTTTGGTGATGCGCGGTGCGCCGAAGGATTTGTCAAGAACCACGTTGCGGCCTTTCGGGCCAAGTGTGATCTTCACCGCATTGGCGAGAATATCGACGCCCTTCAACATGCGTTCGCGGGCGTCACGCCCGAATTTGACTTCTTTTGCAGCCATTTTACTACTCCCGGGCCGTGATGGCCCACTAGATTAGAGGGTGTACGATTGGGTCGGGGTCAGCCGAGAATACCCATGATGTCGGATTCCTTCATGATAAGAAGGTCTTCGCCATTGAGTTTCACTTCGGTGCCCGACCATTTGCCGAACAACACGCGGTCGCCGGCTTTCACGTCGAGCGGCTGGATCTTGCCGCTTTCATCGCGTGCACCGGAGCCCACGGCGATGATCTCGCCTTCCTGTGGCTTTTCCTGTGCGGTATCTGGGATGATGACGCCTCCTGCGGACTTCTCTTCTGAGCCGACCCGGCGAACAACCACCCGGTCATGGAGTGGGCGGAATTTCGTCTTTGCCATGTTTTGGAACCTTCAGTCGTTTGAAACCAAAAAAAGCGTCTTGCGACGCCGCTAGCACTCACTAACGGAGAGTGCTAACAGCGGGGAAATAAGCACCGCCCCTGATGGAGTCAAGGGTGAACAGAAAAAAATTGGGTAGGCAAAAGGCCCCGCGCGATGGCGGGGCCTTGACGAGGTTCTGAACAGGTATCCGGGATATTATCCGATGATGTAGAGGTTGGATAACTCGTCTGTGATGGAATCGAACGCATTTTCGAGATCGTTACCCTTGGTATTCCAGAACAGTTTTTCGCCGCGGCGTATGCGCGATTCCGAAGCGCAATTGCCCAGCGCCTCGATCATGTCCGCGTCGTCGACGGTATCAAGATCAAGGCCGACCGTGAAGATGATGACATTTTGGTCTTTCGCATTACCGCAAACGGCCGCCATGTGCTCGTTCATCGCCACCGTGTAGTTGGAGTTCGAATAAGCGTTGGATACATCGTTGCTCGTGCCCATGAACAACCGGGTCTTTGGCGTTCCGCCATATCCGGTTTTCGTATACCCGTAGGCTGAGTAGATCGACTTGTTTTCAGCCAGGTCCTTTTTGCCAAGCGAACTCGGTGTGTAGTAAGTGTTGCGGCCGTCGGTCAGTACGATGATGACCTTGTCGTTACCCCGGTCGTTGTCGCTGCGTCCTTCGGTAAACGGCTCGCGGCTCGATATCGACCGCCAGCCCCAGGCGATGCCTTCGGTGACGTTCGTTCCGCCCTTGGCAATCATGTCGTCGATCGCATCGGTAATCGTGTCCAGACCGTCTGTCGTCGTTGTGTCCTGAAGCGGTGTTATGGCCTGCGTGGTACAGCTCAAATTTGGCCCTTCACCCGCCTTTGCGGCGTTTGTTCCGTCTGGAGCAGGCTCGAAATATTTGGTCATGTTTTCCTGCATATTGGCCCATGACGCGCCGCCATCGTCGTCCCACCAGTTGTTATAGGCATCCGCGCCATCTGCCTCATCGGGCGCGAACATTGGGACGAAAAGCGTATCGGGATTTGACGATTTCGGCTCGGTATCATCGACATTCCAAGGATACGGACGTGATTCAACGCAGCCTTGCCAGGCGGCATATTTGTCATATTCGTTGGTTATCGTCGCGTAGTACCCTTCCTTGCACTTGTGGCCCGACCATTTGGTGCAGACCCAATCTTCCTTGATAGTATCCGTGATGCGCTGCATGTCTTGATAAAGTGAGAAACGCGTCAGCTTTTCACCTTCGGAATCACCCCATCCGTTGCCCTTCTTTACATAAGCACCGTTGACGACTTCATAGGTCATGTTCGGGTCGGTCAATGTGCTCCAATCGAAATTCTCGTGATGGATCGACGAAATCCCGTTCTTGTCCATCCAGTTCTCGCTGGCGTGGGAACTGCCGATATTGACGGATGATGCGAAGGGGACAACCGAGAACTGCGCCGCCTTGCTGAGCTGCTTGATTTTTTTCGCGTCACCGGAGATTTCTTCGACAAGTTTCTTTGCCGCAGCCTTCAGCAATTCCAGGCGGGTCTTGTTGCTGCCCGAGCCCTTGTAGGCCATCGATCCCGAGTTATCGAGCACCAGGGCGATTTCGGCGGTATTCTTCAGCCTGACCCTCGATTCGAATTCACCATTGATTTCTATTGCGCCGTCCTTCAACGGCATGCCGAGCAAATAGGAAAATACCGGGAGGAAGTAGGGGTGGTATTTCACTTTCGCGCCAAGCTTTATGATCCTTGCACCTTCGGTGTTCACCGGAAGCGCGACACTTAGAACGGTATCCTTCGGTTTGACGGGTCCGAGATTGGCCTGGAAGAAATCCTTCGCATATTCCTTTATCTCGTCATCGGTCTTGCCGTTCGA
>JAHEGF010000077.1 GCA_024645155.1 Phyllobacteriaceae bacterium
TGGCGACGCATCCGCGGGAACACCCAATATGTCATAAGGGCTGCGCATGTCTTTGTCCGCTACCGGTTCCTGTTCGTGATTGCAGTAAACTGCCCGTTATATGTGCATTCCTAGGAAGAAATTCCAGAGGTTGCCCGAAACCTGTCTGCAAGATCACACTGGCAGAAATTCGCGCATAGTCCAAATGCCGTCACCCAGCAGGCAGGTATCCCCGCGATAAAGCGTGATCCCTTCGAAACTCTCCCGCGAAACGGTAAACCGGCGGCAAACGAGTTCCGTATCGCGGTATTCGGTGATTTTGGTGACTGCGCCGCGCGAACCGGTGTCCTGATTGGCCCAGGAGAGCGGCTGATCGCCAAGTTCCTCCAGATTGGCCGACGAAACGGCGTTTCTGATCGTCGCCTCGTCAGATGCGGCCTGCCTATCGCTGGAATTTGACTGTGAATTGACGGAAGATGTTATGATCGTGGTATCTGTTCCGAAATCGGCCGATTGCAGTCCGGCGGCACACGATACGAGGAAAAAACAGCACAAACCGGTACTAACAACCGTCTTCAACCGGTGTATTATCGGCCCTGAATTCGACCCTTCGGCAGTTGACGCGCCAACCGGCACTCTTCTATCCCCGTCCTTAAACATGCGTCCCGAGGCACCATCATGAACGAAACACCGTTAACAACCGGTGACTTTACCGAATCTGAGGAACCATTCCGGTTGTTTTCACAATGGCTGGAGGACGCAGGGAAGTCCGAACCAAACGATCCAAACGCGGTCGCGCTTGCGTCCGTAGACAGCGACGGAATGCCTAACGTGCGCATGGTTCTGCTCAAGGGCTTTGATAACCGCGGTTTTACGTTCTACACGAACCTGGAAAGCACAAAGGGTGTAGAAATCACGGACGCGCGCAAGGCGGCAATGTGTTTTCACTGGAAGTCGCTGCGTCGCCAGGTTCGTGTTCGCGGAACGGTTTTTGATGTCAGCACCAAGGAGGCGGACGAATATTACCGGTCGCGTCCGCGCGGCAGCCGGATTGGCGCCTGGGCCTCCAAACAGTCACGTCCGCTCGAAAGCAGGTTTGCACTGGAGAAATCCGTCGCGGAGTACACGGCGCGTTTTGCCGTGGGCGAAATTCCACGGCCGGATCATTGGTCCGGATTTCGCATTGAACCGGTTTCAATCGAATTCTGGCACGATCGCCCGTTCCGCCTGCACGACCGGGTGTTGTTCACCAAGGACTCCGATGGCGACTGGAGCAAGACCCGGCTTTACCCATAGCCGCCCGGTTCAGGCGCTTTTCTTGCGGGCCATAAACGCCATGAATGCCTGACGGGCTTCATCCGATTGCAGGCGGGCGCGGAAATGAGCCCCTTCCTCGCGTATGCGTTCGACAACTATCTTGCGGTCGCCAAGCATCAGGTCGCGCGCTATCTTGAGCGCTTCAGGCGGCTTTGCGGCGACATTTTCAGCCATTTGAAGCGTGACTTCCTCAATCTCATCTTCTCCGACAACGTCGTAGATCAGGCCACACTGTTTGGCGGTCCCGGCCGACATTCCCTCGCCAAGCGCCAACAAGGCGAAGGATCTCTGGCGTCCGAGCAGTGCCGGGGCAATCAGGCTCGAGCCTGCCTCCGGGACGAGACCAAGATCGACAAACGGTGTCTTGAAGACTGTTCGTGGCGTCGCATAGGTCAGGTCACAATGCAGGTTAATGGTTGTCCCGATCCCGACCGCAATCCCGTCAACACCTGACAGTACCGGTTTTGCAGCAGTGGCGAGTGCAACAAGGAAGTCATAAACCTCCATGCCCTGCTCGCCACCGGTCGCATAGGCGAGGAAGTCCTGCAAATCATTCCCGGAGGTAAATGCGCCCGGTACACCCAGAAACACATGACATCGCACTTCAGGATCGGCATCGCCACCGGTCAGCGCCTTGGCCATGGCGCCGTACATTGCCCGGTCCAGCGCATTCTTCTTGTCCGGCCGGTTCATTTTGATGATCTGGACCGCGCCCCGGCGCTCCACCTTGATAAAATCAGTCACAATCTTGGTTCCAGTCGCGGTTATGCAGACAAAAGGTCTGACGTGTTCAAGATGCTTTGTGCGCCGTTGGTAACCGAATCGCGCAACGACAATGTCTCGCCGACAATATTATCGGCAAAAAACCGGCACATGTTGGCACGGCCGTGTTGTACATCGGCCAGCGCGCCGCGGGCAAGAAACACCGCACCCGAGGCGAGTGCAAACAGGCGCAAATACGGGGTCGCCCCGGCCAGCGCTTCATTTACACGTCCTTCGGACTGGGCAGTCAAAAGCCAATCAGTCGCGGATTCCAATGCATCCAGGGCTGTTGAAATGCGGTCTGCACTGTTGCCGAATTCGGGTCTGTTTGACTGGCGCAGCGCATCGACATCCAAACGCAGTTCGGAAATGTAGGCGGTAACGTGTTCGCCTCCCGATAGCGGTATCTTGCGGGTTACCAGATCTATGGCCTGGATGCCGTTTGTGCCTTCGTAGATCGGAGCGATCCGCGCATCGCGCAACAACGCGGCAGCGCCGGTTTCCTCAATGTACCCCATTCCGCCATGCACCTGCACGCCCATCGAGGCAACCTCGACACCGACATCTGTGGGGAATGCCTTGGCAAGCGGCGTCAGCAGGTTTGCGCGCTCCTGCCAGAACTTTCGCTCGCTTTCATCAGTGGCACACCGGGCAAAGTCGATGGCGTGCGCACAGGCGTAAGTGATCGAACGCGCGGCCTGAGTCAGCGCCTTCATCGTCAGGAGGTTCCGCTGAATATCGGGATGCATCACGATCGGGCTCATGCCCTGGCCCTGCCAGCCGGCAGCGTGACCCTGCGTCCTTTCCTGCGCGTAGGCAAGCGCCTTCTGGTATGCTGCCTCGGCGACTGCTACGCCCTGCATGCCGACACTGAGGCGGGCATTGTTCATCATGGTGAACATGCAGGCCAGACCGCGGTTTTCCTCTCCCACGAGCCATCCGATCGCGCCAGGCTGTGCCGTGTCACCAATTCCGTCGCCGTAGATCATCGTGCAGGTCGGCGAGGCGTGAATGCCGAGCTTGTGCTCCATGGAACTGCAAAAAACATCGTTGCGCGATCCGATCGTGCCGTCCTGGCCGACCAGGAATTTCGGCACCAGGAAGAGAGACAGGCCGCGGGTGCCAGCCGGCGCATCAGGCAACCGCGCCAGCACCAGATGGATGATATTTTCCGTCAGGTCGTGTTCGCCATAGGTGATGAATATCTTCTGGCCGAAAATCCGGTAAGTGCCGTCACCGGCGGGTTCCGCACGCGATCTCAGCGCATTGAGATCTGTTCCCGCCTGCGGCTCGGTAAGGTTCATGGTCGCCGTCCACTCACCGGAAATCATTTTCTCCAGGTAGGTAGATTTCAGCTCTTCGCTGCCGTGCTTTTCAAGTGCATCGACGGCACCCATGGTCAGTGTCGGGCCAATGCCAAATGCCATGGATCCGGAGTTCCACATTTCCAGCAGCGCCACGGCAAGCATTATCGGCAAGCCCTGGCCGCCGTATTCTTCGGGTCCGGTTACCCCGTTCCAGCCGCCTTCGATCCACCGGTGGTACAAGTCTTTCCAGCCCGGCGGCATCGTTACCGATCCGTCCTTCAGCACGGCACCATGCTTGTCACCGGCCTCGCGCAGCGGGGCCACTTCCTCGCTCGCGAAGCGGCCGCCTTCTTCCAGAATTGCATCGACGAGGTCCTCGCTCAGATCACCCAGCCTGTTGCTGTCCAATGCCGCGTTCAGCCCGGTCACATGTTTCAGCGTGAAAGCGATATTCTCAACGGGTGCGCGGTACATTTCGATATCCTGTCCTGAAAGCCGGCATGCTCACCGGCTCGCTGCAATGAATACAAATTCCGAAACAGCCGGGCATGCAATCTGTCTTTTACGTAAACTGCGTTTCGGGTTCAAGGCGGGCGAATTGAAAATGCCGCGCGGCAAGCGGGAACGATTGCGACAGGCAGCGTGTCGGGATTCACCAATATGTTTGATGGGTCCGGACACGGGAGCAAATACTAACCAATTGTTAACCACAAATTGCGCAGTGTGGCGCCGTGGAAGCAGGAGATTTCACGATGCCGGGCGTTCGCGCCGCAATTCGCAACTTCGCCTTCGGTGTCTGCGCCTTTCTGGTTGCAGCGGCCATGAACGCGCCCGCCCTGTCCTCGGATTTCACTGAACCCTGGCACCGCAAAGACCGCGCGCTTGTCATTGACGCTTATGAATACAACCCGCTCGACTGGCAGAAACTTGCCACCAACAAGCGGCTGACGGGATTTATCAACAAGGGGTCCGACGGTCTGCCTCCGCCCTACCACTGTTCTGGCGATGAAACCGAGATCCGGCTGTGCAAGGCATTGTGGAAACGCTACTCGGTAGCCCGGGAACTGTATCACACGCGCAAGACACTGGCGAAATCCTACGGGTTGAAATGGGGGGTCTACCATCTTGGCCGACCCGGCAATCCCGTCGATCAAGCCAACCACCTGATCGATTTTGCCGAACCCGATGACGGCGACCTGATTGCCATCGACATCGAAGGCAATGATCCGGAGAAATGGATGTCGTTCAACGATGCGGAGATTTTTGCACGCCACATCAAGTTTCGTGTCGGCCGCTATCCTGTCCTCTACACGAACGGAATCACTGCACGTTTTATTGCCGACAACCGACTGAGGTTTCCGCTGCTTTCGCGCCTGCCGCTTTGGTATGCACGCTACAAGCCGGGAATTAGCGAACACTTTCCCAAGGGTAACTGGGAAACCTATGTGCTGTGGCAATTCTCATCGAACATCAATTGCTCCAAGCGCAGATGTCCCTACCGCATTGCCGGAACACCAACCGATATCGATATCAATGTTGCGGCAATGACCCCAAAGCAGCTGCGCAAGGCCTGGCCCTTTGGCGACTTGATTGAACCAAATTATGAAAACCTGCCGCTTACCAGCAAAAATATCGCCGGTGAGATTCCGGCCGGCGCTAACGGGACGATCCCCTTGCCGATTTCGCGCGATCGGGGCCTGGCCGGGCCGGTTTCAGTGGTGTATGCCGCGATCGTCAACCATCCGTCGCTTTCCGATCTTGCACACGCCTATTTGGCCGCGGGCAACCGCCACGCAACCGAAACCCGCACACTTGCACGCGATACGGTCAACGAAGCAGCCTTGAAGAAAATGGCAACTGCCTACGATCCGATGCGCCGCCGTGCTCCGATGGAATCCACGCCTATCGTCCTGCCGGTGCGTGATCGCCTGCATACACTCCTGGACGAATACGTCGCCAGTTTGGGTCGCGCATCACCGTCAGGCCAGGTGGCTGCGCCGCGGGTCGATCGTGTTGCGACTTCTGCGGTCAATTCTGCCGGGCGGGTATTCAGGATCGGCGACTGACGATTTTGCCGTTTTCCAACGTCAGCGCGGAAGCATCAAATTCAGGGAACAGCGCAAGCACGGTTTCGGAAGGCCGCGCCAGCACTGCCTTGCCGTCCCGCACCACGACCGGGCGGTTCATGAGAATCGGATGCTCCACCATATGACCAATCAGCTCTTCACCGGTGAGGCTTTCATCGTCCAGGCCGAGTTCAGCGTAGGGCGTACCCTTTTCGCGCAGCAACTGGCGCGGCGTGATACCCATCATATCAATCAGTTCGGCAATCCGCGCCCGTCCGGGCGGGTCTTTCAGATACTCTATGATTTCGGGTTCATCGCCGGCTTCCCTAATCAGGGCCAGAGCATTGCGCGAGGTTCCGCATTTGGGATTGTGATAGATGATCGTCGTCATTGTGCTTTCTCGCGTTCTATTTCGCGCCAGCCAATGTCACGGCGATAGAATCCATGTGGCCACTCGATCCGGTCGATGGCTGCGTACGCGGTGTGGCAGGCACTGGTTACGGTTTTTCCCAGAGCGGTGACATTGAGTACACGGCCACCTGAAGCAACCAGGTTGCCATCCTTCATCGCAGTTCCGGCATGAAATACAATCGCTCCGTAGGTCTCGGCTTCGGATACCCCCGAGATGGCGGTTCCCGTTCTTGGCGCCGCCGGATAGCCCTCTGCCGCCATGACAACGGTTGCAGCCGCTTCGTCAGACCAGCGCAGCGGATCATTGCCGAGCACACCGTCGGCTGCTGCAGATGCCAGAAGCAGAAAGTCGTCCTGCATGCGCGGCATCAGAACCTGGCACTCGGGGTCGCCAAACCGGACATTGTACTCGATCAGTTTCGGTCCCTCGCCGGTCAGCATCAGTCCGGCATACAATATCCCTGTAAACGGGGCGCCCAACGCTCGCATGCCGTCCATGGTCGGTTCGACGATTTCCTTCATCACACGTTCGGTTATTTCCGGGGTCATGACAGAAGCCGGAGAATAGGCTCCCATGCCACCGGTATTGGGACCGGTGTCTCCCTCGCCAACGCGCTTGTGGTCTTGCGCCGAAGTCAGCGGCACCGCCAGGTTCCCGTCACAAAGGCAGAAAAAACTTGCCTCTTCGCCAACCAGGCACTCTTCAACAATCACTTCTGCACCGGCTTGCCCGAACGCACCCTCGAAACACTCCTCGATCGCCACGCAGGCTTCCCCGACGGTGGAGGCCACCGTTACACCCTTGCCGGCGGCAAGCCCGTCGGCCTTCACGACGATCGGTGCTCCCTTCTGTCTGACATAGGCCTTGGCCTTGACCGCATTGTTGAACCGGGCATAGGCCGCTGTCGGGATATCAAACCGGTCGCACAATTCCTTGGTGAATGCCTTCGAACCCTCCAGTTGTGCAGCCCTGGCGGTGGGGCCAAAGACACGAACCCCTTTCGCCACAAGGTCGTCTGCCAGACCGGCAACAAGCGGAGCTTCCGGACCTACGATGACCAGATCGATGTGGTTTTCCCTGCAGAAACCGGCGATAGCGGCGTGATCTGAAACATCAATGCCGACGCAGGTCGCAAGCTGTCCGATACCGGGATTGCCGGGTGCACAAAACAGCATATCGAGTATGGGCGAGGCTGAAATTTTCCATGCCAGCGCGTGCTCGCGTCCTCCAGATCCGATCAACAACACATTCACTGTGATTCTCCCGGCCGCTATCCATATCCCCGTCGCCTATGGTGTTGACTGGTTCAGGTCAAGCGCTTGACGCCGCAGGGCGACGCTGTCACCACAAGACATGGAACGAATCCAGTCGAAAACGCAGTTGGGCCGTGTCGCCGATGCGCCGTCAGGCCACTGGGTCTATCGCGTCTTGCCAACGGTTTTATGGCCGTATGCCCAGTTGGCACGGTGGGATCGGCCAATTGGCTGGTGGCTGTTATTGTGGCCATGCTGGTGGTCGGCAGCGCTTGCTGCCAGTGCCGGAGCTGAAGCGGGCGCAAATCTCCGCGATATCATGCCGCCAGCCGGGCATCTGGTGCTGTTCCTGATCGGCGCGATTGCCATGCGCGGAGCCGGCTGCACCTATAATGACATTGTTGATATCGGCATAGATGAGAAGGTTGAGCGTACGCGCTCGCGCCCCCTGCCCTCCGGCAAGGTGTCCCGGAAACAGGCGTGGCTTTTTCTCCTACTCCAAGCGTTTGCCGGTCTGGCCGTCCTTCTGCAGTTCAACGGGTTTTCTATTCTGCTCGGGATCGGATCCCTTGCAATCGTCGCTGCCTATCCGTTCATGAAACGCATTACGGACTGGCCGCAGTTCGTGCTCGGGTTGGCATTTTCGTGGGGTGCGCTAATGGGTTGGGCGGCACATTACGGTTCACTGGGGCTGCCTGCCTATATGCTCTATGCAGGGTCCATTCTATGGGTGATCGGCTATGACACGATCTACGCCCATCAGGACAAGGAAGACGACGCGCTGGTCGGCGTCCGCTCGACAGCGCGGCTTTTCGGTGCGGGCACCAAAAAGTGGCTCGTTTTCCTCTATGGCGGTGCGTTGTTGCTGTTCTTTGCAGCCTTTACCTACGCCCGTGTACCGCTGCCCGCGTTTGCGGGCCTGATCGCGGCTGCAATCCACATGGTCAGGCAGATCCGGATCATCGATATCGATGACGGCGACCAGTGCCTTGCGTTGTTCAAGTCGAACAGCAATCTGGGCTGGCTGATATTTCTCGGATTGCTCGGCGGTTCGGCATGGGCGGCAATCAGCCCGCTTTTGTAAACCAGTATCCTAGCGCCGGGCGATGATCTCGTTGCCATTGATGACCACGCGGCATCCCAATCCGCCAACCTTGCGGCGTGCAAGAAACCGCGGACGGTTCTTGTTGGATGAACGTGATCTGCGCCGCTCTGTCGAAGGACGTGTCTTGACCGCGCCGAGCGTATCTTCGAGTGGGCGCGCAACGCCGTCGGCTTCAACCAGCAACATCGGCAGGCCGTAGGATTCCGACCATGAACGCCAGTCGGCAGCAATGTCATCAAGGTTATCGGCAACAAGCAATGGCACCGACAGGGCCGGGTCGGCATGCAGCAATTCCAGCGTAACGGTCACATCGCCATCTTCGTTCTCAAGGGCACGCGCAGCCACGCCCTGGAATGCCCGGGCTGGCAAGACCATCGAAAATGGCAGGCCACATTGCTTCAACTGCCTGCGCACCACCACACCGCGGTGATTGATGGTGAAGGTGACATCACCACTGTCCTCGTATGACGCATAACTGACGCGCTGCGGCAATCTTGCCGGATCAAGGCGCAAATTGCGCCCGGCCCACGCCGGAATTACGACGGTGTTCATCCAGTTCGCCTTCCTGTTACTCCTGAGAGCCGGTATTCCGGTCCCTCCAGCCGTTTTCGGCCTTGTTATCGGCGTGAAAATAGCGAACAGGCGTTACAATCCCGCTGAGAAAGTCGGTTAAGAAAACCTGAGCGGCAATGATGGTTAGCAAATGGAAACGGGCATAATGTTTTGGTAACAAATCATGGTGATTTGCGCGTTCGGACGGCCTGTCAGATTACCTTGCCGGGATTCATGATACCCGCGGGATCAAACTGCCTTTTGATGCGCCGCATGAGATCTATGGCCACCGAAGGAGCTGTGGCTAAAAACTCATCACGTTTCAACTGGCCTATGCCGTGTTCGGCGGAGATCGATCCGTCAAAGCTGCGCACAATACCGTGTACGGTTGCATTGACCTCGCCGTACCTGGACAAGAACTCTGCTGCATTGCCGCCAGGAGGCTGGGAAATGTTGTAGTGCAGATTGCCGTCACCCATGTGGCCAAAGCAAACGATCCGGCCGTCAGGCACGATGCCGCTCACCGCTGCATCTGCCTGAACGAGAAATTCCGGGATCGCAGCGACCGGCACCGAAATATCGTGCTTGATCGAAGCGCCCTCGGATTTTTGTGCATCCGGCATTTTTTCGCGCAGATCCCAAAAGGCGATCTGCTGCGCCAGGCTTGCAGACATGACCGCATCGTTCACATGACCGTCTTCCAAGGCCCGCGACAGGATTGTTTCAGCCAGCATCCGTGCATCATCGGTGGAACGTTGCGACGAAATTTCAAGCATGACGTACCAGGGATGCCTGTGCGCAAGCGGGTCGACCGTTCCAGGCATGTTGTTCAACGTGAATTCAAGGGCAACGGCTTTGACCAGTTCGAAGGTCGTCAAGGCCGGTCCGGCACCGGCACTGGCAATCCGGAAAAACTCCAGCGCCGCATGCGGATTGTCGACACCGGCCCATGAAACCACGGTCCCGGCCGGTTTTGGATACAGTTTGAGAACTGCCGCGGTAATGACACCGAGCGTGCCTTCGGCGCCGATAAACAGGTGCTTCAGGTCATAACCGGTATTGTCCTTTTTCAACTTCCGCAGATCGTCAAGGATTTCTCCGGTGGGCAGGACCACCTCGACACCGAGGCACAGGTCCCGTGCAGAGCCATAGACCAGAGCCGTTGTTCCGCCGGCGTTGGATGACAGGTTTCCGCCGATCTGGCAGCTTCCCTGGCTGGCAAGTGACAACGGAAACAGAAACCCGGCTTCGTCCGCGGTTTCGCGGACGGTTTGCAAGACTGCACCGGCTTCCACGGTCATCGTTGCTCCATCCTGATCGAGTTCGCGGATGGCATTCATTCGCGACAGGGACAGGACGACCGCCGTACCGCTTTGGTCGGGCACCTGACCGCCGACATGGCCGGTATTGCCGCCCTGCGGCACAACCGGCGTAAATGTTTCGGTCGCAAGCGCCATTATGGCAGAGACTTCGGCGGCGGTGCTTGGTTTCAATACCAGCCTGGTGGTGCCGGTGAACAGACCGCGCGGCTCGCTGACGAAGGGGGCAATGGCAGCAGGGTCGCGCAGCGCGTATTTGCTGCCCACGATATCGGCAAAGCGGTCGATGAGATCATTGTCCGGTATTTTTCGGGCGCGTGTCATGAAACTGTATTAATGCGCAGCCTGTCCGCTGTCACGCGGTGCTGCAGCCCGCATCAAACGGTCATTGATCGCCTCGCCCAATCCTTCTCCCGGCACCGGTTCGACGGCAATAACCGGTGCACCAGTGCTATCGAGAACATTCAAATGCGAAAACAGGTTGACGGCCGCCTCGCGCAGGTCTCCGGCTTCACTCAGATTGGCAAAAGCCGCTGCTTTACCGGCACCGGCGGCGCGCACCGGACCAAATCCGAGCAGCGCCTCGCCCTCTTCAACGATGTTCGCGTTGAGACGCAATGCTGCATGCGGTGCGTAATGCGATGTCAGCATACCGGGGGCCTCTACCGGAGAACGGCTTGCCGGCCTCGCAATGGCAATGCCGGTTAGCGATTCGATATCGCGAACGGCCAGGCCTCCCGGCCGCAAGACGGTTACCGCACCTTCCTCCACCTTGATAATGGTCGATTCCAGGCCGACCGCGCATTGGCCGCCGTCAACAATCATGTCGATCCGGCTGCCAAGATCAGCCTGGACTGCCGCGGCTGTGGTCGCGGTTATCCGGCCCGAACTGTTGGCGCTGGGCGCGGCCAGCGGAAACCCGAGACTGCCTGCCAGTCTTGCAACAAACCCTTTCGGCATCCGCAAGGCGACCGTCTGCAATCCGGCTGTGACCAGCGGGTGGATCGGCGAACCGGGTTTCAAAGGCAAAACAAGTGTCAGTGGCCCGGGCCAGAACTTTTCTGCCAGCGTGCGTGCCAGCGGTGAAAATTCGGCGTGCGTTTCCGCCATTTCAAGGCTGGTTACATGGCAGATCAGCGGATTGAACCGTGGCCGCCCCTTGGCCTCGAAAATGGCGGCGACAGCAGGTCCGCTGGTGGCGTCCCCGGCAAGCCCGTACACGGTCTCGGTGGGCACCGCAACGACATGGCCGCCGCGCAGCATTTCTACCGTACGTTCAAAGGCTTCCGATTCCGGTACGATATCAGCCAAGGCCGGCAGTCTCCGATTTCGGGTCTGCCTAGCGAAACACCCGCAGACCTGCAAGGAAAACCGGTATTTCGGCAATTCCGGCAATTCGATAAAATTTGAATGAACTGCCTAAGCGTATCTCAAGCATACGCAGCTAGGTTGGAATGCAAACGGGAAAGACGGAGACCACAATGAAACTCACTTGCATGTATTTCGTCGCGACAGCGACATTTTCGATGGTGGCCGCCGGTCACGCGACAAGTTCATTCGAAGACCTGACCAATCACAAGGTGAAATCTTCGCCGTCCATCATATCCCTGGGTGAAAAAGCCCCGGTTGCGGCAAAATCGACGGAAACGCTTTCAATCGACGCAAAGACGATGGACGACAGTCCTGCCAACGATTCAACCGCGGCGACAAACCAACCGTCTTCGAAACGGCATGGGCCGGTGATGGTCATGAAAGAAGGCGAGATATCCCAGGTTTCGGTCCGGCCATCAGTTGGCAAACCGGCACCGGCAGTACCGGTCGGGGAAAGCAGGGATTCAGGTATGGAAGGCGATCCCAAAAGCGCAGATATACCGGTCACCGGCACCGACGATGTCGTTACATCTGCGGCAGTTCCCGACAAGGAGAGCGTGACCGATACTTCGTACAAACCGGACGAATTGCGCCATTAGCCGCGAAGCGTCCACTCCGCTCACCCGTCCACGCGGTCTGCGCCACCGTTGCGCCCCGCCGCCGCCGATAGGCAGCTGCAGCCATTGCGCCACCGGTTTCCCGGATGTAGCTTCACGCAAAATCGGCGGGAGGCGCGCAGGACGATGTTTGCTACGATCAAGTTTCTCCACTTCTTTTCGCTGATGCTGGGCGCGACTGCAGGCTTCGGAAACATGGCCGTTGCCCTTCATGTCAAAAGAGCAGGTATCCCCGCACCGGCATCGCTGACCGCAATGCGGCCGTTCTTTTCGAAGCTCGGCCTTGGCGCCGTCGGCCTGATCTGGCTGACCGGTATCGCGCTCTATCTGATGCATTACACGTCCGTGGACCTCGGTATTGCATTTCATCTGAAACTGCTCGTCGCCGCCTTGCTGTTTGCAGGTGTCGTGGTGATCAACCGGATGGGTGCGAAAGCCGCGGCTGCCGGGATGCCCCCGCCGCCAGCACTTGCAAAACTCGGCCTGGCAACAACCGCGCTGACCGTGATCGCCGTTGCGCTGGCGGTGTATGTGTTTTCCTAGATCGATCCGCTCCCGGGCAGCGCCCTACAGGTCGTCGGGCGGGAGCAGGTAGGCTTCGGCCTTCTGCCGCACATCGTCCGGCAATTTTGCGGCACGGCGGCTTTGCAGATCAAGCAACACGCATTGAAACCCGGTCTCGAAAACCATCGCACCGGTTTCGGCACGAAACAGGCGATGCCGGAACGTGATGGATTTTTCGCCGATCCTTTCGACCGCGGTTTGCAGGTAGAGCACTTCTCCCGCCACGACTTCCGACTTGAAATCACTTTCGGCGCGCACTACCGCAAACGACAGTTTCCGGCCGTCGCGAATATCGCTGACGCCAAGGCCAAGCATGGTCTGGAATGAAAAGACGCCGTCGCCGCAGATGCCGAAATAGCGTGCAACATTCATGTGGCCAAGAACATCGCAATCGGCGGGCGTCACAACGGTGCGGCTGGTTTCGACAAACGGCATGTGCTTCAGCTCCCACCGAAATGTATTGCCACGACCCGGTTTTGCAATTGCCTAGCCGGCGATTTTCGAAAAATCGGCGACCTGGCCGGTAGCCGCGCGGATACGCGCCAGCAAGGCCAGCCGGTTGG
>JAHEGF010000309.1:0-3295 GCA_024645155.1 Phyllobacteriaceae bacterium
TTGACCTCGAAATCAGGGATGACGCGCTGCACGCGGTGTCGAAGAAGGCCATGGAGAGAAAAACCGGTGCGCGCGGTTTGAGGTCCATACTGGAAAACGCGCTGCTGGACACCATGTACGAACTGCCATCCATGGAAGGGGTCAAAAAAGTGATCGTCGACGCGAGCGTGATAACGGACGGTGCGCGGCCTTTGTATATTTACGAAGAATCGGAGCAGAAAACAGCTTCCACCACCACGCATTGAGTGGCGCCGCCGGGCGGTCCGAGCCCGCGGTCGAACGACAATCGCTTCTTCATCGGACAGAATTCCGCAGCCAGGTTGAATTTCCCCGGCTTTGACCTCATAGTTAAAACCACTTTTCACCACTTGCGCCTTCGCCGGCGCCAATATACCGAGTGCCAATGACAGACAGTCTCTTACCAGAATCCAAATCTTCCATTCCCGTCCTGCCGCTTAGGGACGTGGTAGTGTTCCCGCATATGGTGATCCCGCTTTTCGTCGGGCGAAAGAAGTCGATAAAGGCGCTGGAGCGATCCATGGAAATGGGCAAACAGATCCTGCTGGTCGCGCAGAAAGACGCGGCGCAGGATGACCCGGGCGTCGATGATATTTATCAGGTCGGCACGGTGGCGAGTATTCTGCAGTTGCTCAAACTGCCCGATGGTACGGTCAAAGTCCTGGTGGAAGGCGAAAGCCGCGTTGTAGTCGATGGGTATGTCGAAACGGAGGATTGTTTTGCCGCTTCGGTCACCCCCATCTCGAATCCCCAGATAGACGAGCGGGAAGTCGAGGTGCTGATGCGAACCGTGCTCAGTGAGTTCGATCAGTACGTTAAGCTGAACAACAAGATTCCCCCTGAAATTCTGACCTCCCTGGCGGGCATCGAGGACCCTGCGCGGCTCGCCGACACCATAGCGGCCCATCTCAGCCTGAAAATCGAGGATAAGCAGCAAATCCTCGAGATGGCCGACACCCGGGAGTGCCTTGAACACATTCTTGGTGTTATGGAGTCTGAAATAGACCTGCTGCAGGTGGAGAAGCGGATTCGCGGCCGGGTCAAGAAGCAGATGGAGAAGAGCCAGCGCGAGTACTATCTGAACGAGCAGATGAAGGCTATCCAGAAGGAACTGGGTGAGATCGAGGATGCGCCGAACGAACTCGAAGACCTGATGAAGAAGATCCTGGAGGCGGGTATGCCGAAGGAGGCCCGGGAGAAGGCGGAGGCGGAACTCAAGAAATTGAAAATGATGTCGCCGATGTCGGCGGAAGCTACCGTGGTGCGCAACTATATAGACTGGCTGGTGCAGGTTCCGTGGAAGAAACGAAGCAAGGTTCGCAAGGACCTGATGGCCGCCGAGCACATCTTGGAAGAAGATCACTACGGCCTCGAGAAAGTAAAAGAAAGAATCCTGGAATATCTCGCTGTGCAGCAGCGAATCAAGAAGATCAAGGGCCCGATTTTGTGCCTGGTGGGCCCGCCGGGTGTTGGCAAGACTTCGCTTGGAAAATCCATTGCGCGAGCGACCAATAGAAAGTTCATCAGGATGTCGTTAGGCGGCGTTCGGGACGAAGCCGAGATCAGGGGGCATCGACGCACCTACATCGGATCGATGCCGGGCAAGATCGTGCAGAACATGACCAAGATCAAAACCCGCAATCCTCTGTTCATGCTGGACGAAGTCGACAAGATGTCGATGGACTTCAGAGGCGATCCTTCGTCCGCCCTGCTGGAAGTGCTCGACCCGGAGCAAAACCATACTTTCGTAGATCATTACCTCGAGGTGGACTACGATCTGTCCGAAGTGATGTTCGTGGCTACCGCCAACACCCTGAATATCCCGCCGCCGCTGCTGGACCGGATGGAGGTGATCCGTATCTCAGGGTATACGGAAGACGAGAAAGTAAACATCGCGACCCGCTACCTGCTGCCCAAACAAATAGAAGGGAACGGCCTGCGGGAGGAGGAAATATCGATTTCCAAGTCCACCTTGACCAGCATCGTGCGCTACTACACGCGGGAAGCCGGCGTCAGGGCGCTGGAGCGGGAGATTGCAAAAATTTGCCGCAAGGTGACGAAGGAGTTGCTGCTGGACGACAATCGAACCAGCGTGAAGGTCAGCCCGAAGAACCTGAACAAGTTTCTTGGTGTGCGCCGCTATCGCTACGGTAAGGCGGAGGAGCAGAATCAGGTGGGCCAGGTGACCGGGTTGGCCTGGACCGAGGTAGGCGGGGAACTGCTTACCATCGAGTCCGTAATCTTGACCGGCAAGGGTAAACAGATTTATACCGGCAAACTCGGCGACGTAATGCAGGAGTCTATTCAGGCCGCCATGAGCGTGGTCAGGAGCAGGGCAGTCGGCTACGGCGTTGACCCCGAATTTTTTCAAAAACATGATTTTCATGTACACGTCCCGGAAGGGGCTACACCCAAGGACGGTCCCAGTGCCGGCGTCGGCATGTGTACCGCATTGCTTTCCGTGATTACCGGCATTCCGGTGAAATCGGGTGTGGCCATGACTGGGGAAATAACGCTGCGGGGAGAAGTGCTTCCCATCGGGGGATTGAAGGAAAAATTACTGGCGGCCCACCGCGGCGGAATCAGCACTGTCATTATTCCGGAGGAAAATGAGAAGGATCTGGTCGATATTCCCAAGAACATCAAAGCGGATCTTGATATCAAGTGCGCCAAGTGGATCGACGAGGTGTTGGAGATTGCCCTGGAAAAAATGCCGACGCAAGAGGGGAGCAAGGATGAGGGCGGTAAACGCGGCAGTGATCAGTCACAGCAGGAAGATTCTTCGACCGATACGATGACGACGCACTGACCTGAATGCCGGGCCACTCCGGCCCGGGACCGCGCTATGCAGTTAAACGGTTAACTGATCAGTCGGGTGTAGGTCGTTGTTTTTTTTAGAGAAGCGGGAATTAGTAAAAAATGTGCTTCAACCTGTGCTGATCTGATTTTTCGATATCGTTCCTTGACACTTCTTTTCAGCATAGTATAAGGTGATCCAACGAGGAACGGCGCTTAAGATGTCTGTCATACGGGACGTCTCATTCACCTTCTTTTTTTTTGTTTTTTTATTCAAAAAACTTTCACCGCGTAATTAATTTAATCAACAAAGGGGAATATAACCGTGAATAAGGCGGAACTAATTGATACGGTCGCCAGTCAGGCCGGCCTTTCCAAAACCGACGCAGCCAGTGCGGTGGATTCGGTGTTTAGTGTTATCACCAATACTTTGCAGAACGGTGATTCGGTGACTTTGGTTGGTTTCGGTACCTTCGCTGTG
>JAHEGF010000309.1:3305-3886 GCA_024645155.1 Phyllobacteriaceae bacterium
GATCTGATTAATTCCGTTGCGGACCAGACCGGTCTGAGCAAGGGGGAGGCCACGAAGGCAGTCGAGAGCGTCATCGACAGCGTGACGAACGCGCTCAGAGGCGGTGACCAGGTAGCCCTCGTGGGCTTTGGAACCTTTTCCGTTAGAGACCGCAAAGCCCGTACGGGTCGTAATCCGCGTACCGGCGAAACGATCCAGATTCCGGCGTCGCGTAACCCGGTCTTCAAAGCTGGCAAGGGTCTGAAAGAGGCTGTAAACTAGCGCCGCCTTTTGCAGGGGTGCTTAGCTCAGTTGGGAGAGCGTCGCCCTTACAAGGCGAATGTCGGCGGTTCAAGTCCGTCAGCACCCACCAGCAATCGGAATGTGTTGATTGGGAGCGGTAGTTCAGTTGGTTAGAATACCGGCCTGTCACGCCGGTGGTCGCGGGTTCGAGTCCCGTCCGCTCCGCCACACTTTGACTTACAACTAGACTTTTTTTAAAAATGAACAGGGCGAGTCTTCTCGCCCTTTTTATTTTCCGACTACGGACCAATGCTTACAGAGATCAGAGACCGCGCTACCGGATGGATTGCGTGGATCAT
>JAHEGF010000078.1 GCA_024645155.1 Phyllobacteriaceae bacterium
CGGATACTGAAAATCCTGCTTTCGGTTCCCTTGGCCTGTCCGGTTGCCAAAAAAAAGCGCATATTCTTCCTTTTTTCCCGTTTGCGTAATATCACAGCAACCCGGGTGCGCTCCACGGCCGGTTGTGTGCATTTCTGTTCAGGCATCCGGTTTCGGTCAAGAAACTGTCGCTGACGGTCCCCGTGGTGTATGAACTGCCTGGGTCTAAACAAAGCACCGGGCTTGGCCGTGATCAGCAAACTGGCAATTGTTATTCCGGCTTACAGGCCCGATGACCAGCTTATCAAACTGGTCGAGCAGCTCTTGGATAAATCTGCACACTGTAAAAAAATGGACGCCATCATTATTGTCGATGACGGGAGCGGATCGGCATTCTCATCGGTATTCGAGGTGCTGCGCCAGATGGAGGGTGTGACTGTAATTGCCAACGCCACCAATCTTGGCAAGGGCGCAGCGCTAAAACATGGCATCAACCATGTGCTATCGGAGTTGCCTGACGTGGCTGGTATCGTAACTGCCGACGCCGACGGTCAGCACCATTTGGCTGATATCTGCAAGATAATGGAAACGCTTCGTTCCAATCCAGACAGTTTTTGTCTTGGTTGCCGAGCCTTCGACCGCAAAACGCCACTTCGCAGCCGCTTCGGCAACAGTATTTCGCGCCTTGTATACCGGCTGTTCCTTGGCGTGTATCTTGGCGATACGCAGACCGGGTTGCGCGGCCTGCCTTCGCGGTTTGCCCGCCAATGCCTGTCGATCCCTTCAAACCGTTATGAGTTTGAGACCGAACAACTGATCATCGCCGCCAAATCCAAAATGGCGATTGTTGAAATTCCGATCGCGACAATCTACGTGGATGGAAATCGTGCATCGCATTTCGACCCCTTACGGGATTCGCTGCGGATTTACTTTGTCGTATTGCGATACTCTGTTTCCTCTGTCCTGACAGCCTTCGTCGACATTGCCGTTTTCCTGCTGATCTCCGGTTTTAGCGGTAACATCGTATTCTCAAACCTAGCAAGCCGCACTGTTGCGCTGGGGTTCCAGTTTGCAATGCTGAGATCGTTTGTTTTCCGGTCAAGCGGAGGTGTGATCAAGTTTGCGCTGTTTGTAGCCTATGTGATGTTCACAGGATTAATATCCGGCCTGTTGCAAATTGCGCTATCCGACGCAACAGGTATCGGGCCAGTCGCGTCAAAGGTCGTTGTCGAAGTGAGCATGTTCTTTTTCAACATGTTCTTCCTCAAATCAACGTTGTTCAGCGGACGGTCATGAAAATGCCGGCGACCAACTGGACAGATTACTATGCTTCCGGTGTGCCATGGTACACGGCTGCCACGCGGAAGTTGTCGGCACTCAAGATCAGCCGGCTGGTTCGTGCGCGATTTGGAACCAGAAGCCTTTCGATATGCGAGTTAGGCGGAGCAAACAGTTGTTTTCTCGACGAATTCCTGAGGTTTTTTCTGGTCCACCGCTATCATGTTATCGACAGCAATGTGTTCGGACTGGACCTGCTCGTGCAACGCGACCTGGAGCCGTCGGTAACCTGGGAATTGGCTGATGTTCTTGATGACGCCGGTTCCGATGCGCAATTCGATCTGGTTTTCAGTGTCGGGTTGGTGGAGCATTTTGACCAAAAAGGAACCTCACGTGCCATTGCCGCCCATTTTGAACGGTGCAAGCCGGGCGGAACTGTCCTGATAACCTTTCCAACTCCGACCATACCGTATCGCTTGATTCGGGCACTGGCGGAGCGCCTTGGAGCGTGGGACTTTCCGGACGAGCGGCCCCTGGATTTTGATGAAGTGCAAAGCGTATGCCGCGACTATGGCACGGTCACCCATACCTCGATCAATTGGCTTATAGGATTGACGCAGGGATATGTGGCCGTCACTAAAGATCATGACAAGTAGCGGCAGTGATCGGGCGGGTTCCAGGGAGAATTTTCCAGCAATGGCACTCTTATTCTATTCCGCAAAAACCGATGCGCGCGGAACTCGGCTGCGATGGCTTTAAGCGGGTTTTTGGGTGCCATTGTCTATTCATTCCTGATCGGGCTGGTTTGGCATGACAGGAGCGAATGCGATCTACCGTCGTTCATCGTGTCACTTGCGTTGAAATCCTTATGGATATCGTGGCTGGTCGTCGTTTTCAGCCTGATAACCGGTGCAGGAAACCTGTTAATCCCGATCGCCCTGATATTGATCGTGGCAAGCATTTGGCATGATCGCAATCACAACACGCATAAACTCGAAATCAACTGGCTTCATATCGCGTTGATTGCGGGAGTATTCGCGCTTTCCCTGAAAATTTTCAGCTACAGTTTCTGGGGATTTTACATACCGGTATTTGACGTTGGCGACGGAATTGTTTCGTGGAACCGGTGGGCGGCAGAACTATCTGAAAACCGGTATTTCCCGGTTGATGCTGCATATCCGGTGCTGTTTCCGGGTATCTGGTCGCTGATCTACAAGGCGCAGGGTTCGCATTCGCTGTGGATGTTCGCAGAGTTCTCCCTGTGGATCATTCCTCTCATTCTCTGTGCCAGCGTGATGATGATCATGCGTGCAAATTTGCTGGCAGGCGCAGCCGCAGCCGTGTTCGTGCTCTATTTTTTCTTTGAGTTGCTAGGCCGGAACATGTTCAACGGTGCAATGGATGCTCCGGTCGCGGCGATGATGTTTACAGCGGCGTTGGCCATGATCCTGTCTGCAAACGCATCTGATCAGGATGAACGCCAGGAACTGTATGAAGGCCGCCTTTTGCAAGCAGCGCTTGCGGTCGGTCTGGCCAGCACAGTCAAGCAGGCCGGCGCAATGCTGATCCCGGTGTTCTTGATCTGGCTGGTTCTTCTGTACTGGCAGGAAAAAGTTGAAGGCAGGCGAACCTTGTTTATGATCTTGATAACGCTGCTTCCCGGCGCCTTGTTCATGCTGATTTTTCTGATGAACGAATTTCATCCGCTTGGTCACTTCGAATACCTGCGCGGCCTTGCGGACAGCAGTTCCGGCGACGACAGCAAACTTGCCAACTCATTTTCCCTTTTGCTTGATGCATGCGGACCGGTACTTCTCAGCGTTCTAGCTTTATGTGCAATTTCTAACCTGTTTCGGCTTCAGACGTCAGTGGCGCGGCTCGGCCTGGCGCTGCTGATTTCAGCAATTGCAGGATTTCTGTTATTCGCGGATTGCTGTTCCTACAGTGTCCGAAACGGTTGGTGGGTGGTCGCACTTCTGGCTGCCAGTGCAATTGCCGGCGTGATGGCGATCTCTGGCAATGCGATACGAATTGGCGCTGCCATGGCGGTTCCGGTCCGCCTTACACAGGTTCACATGGTTCTGGCGGCGGCAACGCTGGCGGCAACGGCAAGCGTCGGTCTGACGTTACCTGACGACCGTTTGGCCGAAATACAGGCAAATTCTGAAATCAGGTTCATGCCGCAAGCGGCGCTGATCCGCCGCAACTTTCAGCGCCTCAAAAATACCGGCCTTGTGTTGTCTCGGGATCAGCGGCTTGGTTTTGTCTCAGGGACTGCCGGGCGCCATGCATTCACGTTCAATCTCACGCATTTTGTCGGCAAGGGACCTGTCGGCTTCTTTGATGCATGCGGTACCCATGACCATCCTGCGCCTTACAGTGATGAAGCGGTCCGAACCCTGGCCGAGATCCTCGAGTGCCGGCCCGGTTCGCTCCTCCTGGTCGGATCCCCGCAAGATCTGTCACTTTTACGGAAAGCGCATCCAGCAATCCTCTTCAAACAGATAGACGCCGACAAAAACTGGATGCTGCTTGAAGCGCAATTGAGCGCAGGCTAACCCTGTCGATCAACACGGCTTGGCCAGGCAAAATACATCGTTGGCCTGATCCACGGTCGCAGGTGGGTACTACTGGCAGCATCCGCCAGTACAGCAATATTGTGATGTTTTGCACCAATAGTCCCAACCGCTCTGATTCTCGCAATGAACGACGTTGTCGGGAGCGCAAAACCAGTTTTCTTCCGACGAATCCCACCGGCAATCGGGAAAAGCGGTGTCATCACAGGAATATTGCGTGGAACCGCATTGGCGGACCTCCAAGATTTCCCTGCGCGAAAAATCAAAGGCTCCACCGGGTTGGAAATAAGAGATATCGCGGGAAAAAGGCCCTGACTTCTGCACAATGCCTGTTTCTGTTATCCGGTTTTCAACAGCCTGCGCAGATACCGCCATTGCGGCAAATATTGCCGATACCTGAACAACGAACCTCAGTGCGTTTGACATGATCCAACTCCCGAATGTCCTTAGCCCACCGGAGCGGTGACGCCCCGAAATTCAGGCTTTCACACCGACAGATTGTCAGCCTTTCGCTACTCCTGAATGCCCAGTCTGGACTTTACAAGTTGATTGACCGTCTGCGGATTTGCCTTGCCGCCGGTGGCCTTCATGACCTGACCAACAAACCAGCCCGCCATGGAAGGCTTGTTCGTGACCAGCTCGACCTTGTCCGGATTGGCCGCGATAACCTCATCGACAACCGCTTCAATCGCACTGGTGTCGGTGACCTGTTTCATGCCCCGCGCTTCAACAATCTCCGCAGGGTCGCCACCTTCGGCCCAGACAATTTCGAACAACTGCTTGGCAATCTTACCGGAGATTGTGCCATTCTTGATCAGATCGATAATGGCACCAAGGCTGGCGGGTGAAACCGGAGTCTCTTCAATGGTTTTGCCGTCTTTGTTCAGGGCGCCAAGCAAATCATTGATGACCCAGTTTGCCGCGGTTTTGCCATCGCGGCCTTCCGCAACAGCTTCAAAATAATCAGAGATTGCCTTTTCGGAGACCAACACCGAAGCATCATATGCAGACAGGCCAAGTTTCCCGACAAAACGCTTTCTCTTCTCGTCCGGAAGTTCGGGCAAACCGGCTTCCAGTTCGTCGATGTAGGCCTGATCGAATTCGAGCGGAAGAAGATCGGGATCGGGGAAGTAGCGGTAGTCATGGGCTTCTTCCTTCGAGCGCATCGAACGCGTTTCGCCCTTGCCCGGGTCGAACAGACGGGTTTCCTGGTCGATCGATCCACCATCTTCAAGAATGGCGATCTGTCGGCGGGCCTCGTATTCAATAGCCTGGCCGACAAAGCGTATCGAATTGACATTCTTTATTTCGCAGCGCGTTCCGAAGGGTTCGCCGGGACGCCGTACCGAAACATTGACGTCGGCGCGCAGCGATCCTTCATCCATGTTGCCATCACAGGTTCCAAGATAACGCAGGATCGTCCGCAGCTTGGTTATGTAGGCCTTTGCTTCGTCAGACGAGCGCATGTCCGGCTTTGAGACTATTTCCATCAGCGCCACGCCTGAACGGTTCAAATCCACCAGCGACATGGAAGGATGCTGATCGTGAATGGACTTTCCGGCATCCTGTTCCAGGTGAAGGCGCTCTATGCCAACCTCGATTTCCTCAAATTCGCCCTTCTTGTCGGGACCAACAGAAACAATGACGGTCCCCTCACCGACAATCGGCTGAAGATACTGTGAAATCTGGTAACCCTGCGGCAGGTCCGGATAGAAATAGTTCTTGCGGTCGAAGACCGATTTCTTGTTGATCTTTGCTTTCAGCCCAAGGCCAGTAATGACCGCCTGGCGAACACACTCCTCGTTGATGACCGGCAGCATGCCCGGCATCGCCGCATCAACCAGACTTACATTGGCGTTGGGCTCGGCACCGAAAGTGGTCGGGGCACCGGAAAACAGCTTCGATTTCGACGTGACCTGCGCATGGATTTCGAGCCCCAAAATCACTTCCCAATCGCCTGTGGCGCCGGAAATCAAGCGTTTTTCATTGGTAATGCGAGTATCGACAAGGGGCATGACTTGATCCGCGGGAATTGCAATCCAAGACCGATGCTGTAGTGCGGATTCCAGCGGCGATCAAGGCGCGAAAGCCACTCAAGACAGCATCGCGGCCAGAAAGCACCGGCTTGTCCGGCTGATCTGCGAGCGAAGTCAGCCGGCAGCGATGTAGGAACGGATGTCTTCTGCCTCGCGTTCGACTTCCTCGATCCGCTTCTTGACGACGTCGCCAATCGAGATCAGGCCATTGAGGCGGCCATTTTTTTCCACTGGAAGATGGCGAAAACGACCCGCACTCATGATTTCCATCAGTTGATGTACAGTGTGGGTTTCATCGCAAACCTTGACACTGGCGGTCATTGAATCAGAAACCGGCTGACCGAGCACGTCTGCGCCCTCTTCACAGATGGCCCGGACGATATCGCGCTCGGAAAGGATGCCGGCGATTTTTCCGTCAGCGGTTGTTACAACGACCGCACCGATACGGTTCTTTGCCAAAATACTTGCTGCGGCGGCCAAGTCGTCACTTGGCTTTACGGTAAAAACGTTGTGGCCTTTTTCGTCCAAAATCGCTTTGACATTCATCGCAACCTCCAATCCTTCGTTCGCAAACCCCGTCCTTTTGAAACTGGCGCAATGGTGCGACGATGCCTTAGATATTGCAAGTACCAGAATTTCAGCCGGGTTTATCTCCGGGGTATTTCTTTTCACCAAGCAACTGAATCAGGAAAAAACCTGACAAAAAACCACCGATATGCGCTTCCCAGGCAATCTGGTTTCCTTCGCCGGTACCAAGAAATCCAAAACCGGCAACCAGATTGATGGCGAACCACAATAAAATGAATGTAATGGCCATGCGGTGCCGCAACACAAGTGTAAGCGGCAGTACCGGTCCGGCAAACTTGCGTGCGCGGCCAGCTTTTGTGGTCACGAATCCGAAGCGGGCAGCTGCCGCCATCATCGCTGATATTGCGCCGGATGCGCCAACGAGGGGAACATGGGAGGCGGCATGAAACAAAAAGAAGAATGCAGCCGAGCAAAATGCGGTTGTTGCCCAAAAAAGCAGGAAGCGCATAGTGCCCATTCGATTTGCCAAGGGTGTGCCAAATGCCGCCAGCCAAATCATGTTTATGGCAAGATGGCCCCATCCACCGTGAAGTAGCGAATATGTAATGCCACTGATGAATGTATAGGGATCGATCGAGTATATTCCGGACCACCGGGCCGGAATGAAAGCAAGCCGAACGACCAATGCAAAATCAGCTTCTTCGGAAAGGGCGTACATCCGGATCAGATGGACGAATGTGCACACGACGATGATGACCAGTACCGAAAAATGAAGATTGAAAACCGGTTCGCGCCCGAGAGATTGCCCGCGCTGGCCCGGATGTTTGTCAGTGTCATCTCGCAGGGTGTCTGTCATGGATCCCTTTTCGGCGATCCACGACGAAGCGGCAAGACATATTCGCGGCCGCATACGCCGCATTCTTGTGGTTCCGCCGTTATCAAAGATTAAAAAAATGCCGTTCAGGTGATTTCCCTGAACGGCTGCCGAGTCCCTACCAATGTCCGTCAAGACTCTGAATTCGATTTGAAAAGTGCTGGAAACCCGGAGGTCTCGTGGAGTGGGTGCATAAGTGTCACGAAAGCTGCCAGGGCGCAATCGAAACGAATCATTAACCTTAACGGTAAACCAGTCGCGATCCCTGGTGGATAACCCCGTTCCCGCTCTGGCACGATTTCTGCTTCGTGTTCCATGCTCGGCAGAGCAAGCGACACAGTGTGCTGTCATGGCACACCCACAGAGCGAGCGGAACATGAACAACAAGAAAACAATTGAGCTTTTTCAGTATTGGAACAGGTTGCGCGGCAAGCGCATGGCGCCAAAACGTACGGAAATCGAACCTTCGGATATCAAGACATTGCTGGCCGACACTTTCATTCTGGAAAAAGACACGCGCGGTAATCCTGTTTTCCGGTTGGCCGGGACGCGGATCTGCGCCATTTTCGGACGTGAGCTCAAGGGGTTTTCCTTTCCATCACTTTGGCCTGAGAAGGAAAGTCAGTTGATGGCGCGGTTGCTTGCCGACACATTCGACAATGGACAGGTCATTTCCTTGTGTTTTGACGGTATAAGCCGCAACAACCGGGTTGCGCAGTTCGAGATGATAGCGATGACTCTTGATGGCGGGAATGAAAATCCTCGCGCACTCGGTTTGATCACTGCGGTAACGGCGCCCTACTGGCTCGGCGCCGATCCAGTCGTACAGGCCCGCATTACTTCGGTCCGGGTTGTCGATCCTGAACGTGAGCCTGTCTATCTGAAGAACAGGCCAGCTGTTCCCGTTCCCGCACTGCAGCCCGAGGAAATCACGGTTCTAGCGGAGGAGAATTTGGAGTCTGGCCGCCGAATTCATCACCTTGTCGTCCTTCCCGGAGGAAAGGAACAGGACGGGAATAATTAGAAGGCGGCGATACTCCCTTACCCCCTGTTAACTGTTTCATCCTATTCTTTGCGCGTGATCATGGGCGGTTGCGGCCATTGTGCGGGAGCAAACAGTACAGAAATGTTCAATGCGGCAGCAAAAACGCCAAGCAAACACCCAGAGCGGCGCAATTTCCAACGCGTACAACTGAAAATCTACGGTCGCTTCATGCTGGAAGACAGAAGCGAACACCCTTGTGAAGTCCTGAACATGTCACCGGGGAATTTGGCGTTGCGCACCGATACTATTGCGGAACTGGGTGAAAAAGTAATTGCCTATATCGACCATATCGGCCGTGTTGAAGGCGTTATGACACGCACGCTGGATGATGGATTCGCCATGACCATCCTTGCGTCCGAGCGAAAAAAGACCCAACTGGCTGCGCAGCTTACCTGGCTTGCCAACAAGCACGAGCTTGATCTGCCGGAAGACCGGCGCCACGAGCGCATGGCACCGCGCAATCCGGTCACCGTCTTGCATCTTGGTGATGGTCGCCAGTACAAGTGCCGGATCATCGATCTGTCCCTTTCCGGTGCAGCCATTGAAATCGATGTACGACCGGAAAAAGGGACCAAGGTTGTCCTGGGTACCATGAGTGGCGAAGTCGTTCGCCATTTCGAAGACGGCATCGCGATCGAGTTCGCTGTTGTACAGCGGCCGGAATTTCTCGAAAGCGAATTGAAAACCGCCTGATTGCAGGATTTCTGATCTCTTGCACTCCGAACGGGATTTCCAAGCCTCATGCGCGGGATTTCTCCGTCCTTCGTATTTTTCTGCGACAACAATAAGCAAGTAACATCTGCGATGCGCCGAACCCGATGCGCTTTCCAACAATATCCAGCACAAACTTTGGTCCGGTTGCCTGAACCGCCATACACAGTTCGCCACTCACCCGCCGAGCATTGACGAACCGCGGCATTGCAATACAGCACCGCTAAAATTGGATAAAATTTTTCGCAAATTTTATTATCAATATAGATGTGTTTTATATTTATTCTTACTTGTTTTTATTAGTTTTTATACTTTAATATTTTCCGAATGGAAATTCCTGTCTGCCATATTCCGCCCCCAGGGAGACGGGAAATGGCAACTCGATCAATCGTTTTTTCCATCGGAATTGCAGGCGTCCTAGCAATGGGGCCCGGCTTATCTGCAGTGAGGGCCGATAGCGGGGAGATGCACATCTCTGGCAGGACCTCCCAACCGGTCGGCCATCATCGATTCTGTAAAAAATACCCGAGTGAGTGCAGGCAGATAATCGGGCGCGGCCCAATATTTCTGTCCGAGGATATCTGGGCAAAGGCCCAGGAAATCAACAATGAAGTGAACACGGAGGTGAGGCCGCTTACCGATATGGAAATCTGGGGCGTCGAAGAGCGCTGGTCCTTTCCCAGATCAGTCGGTGATTGTGAAGATTTTGTTCTCGAGAAGCGCCGCCGGCTGATGCAGGCGGGCATTTCCGCCGACAACCTACTGATTACTGTCGTTCGCCAGATGAATGGCGACGGGCACGCAGTTCTGACACTCAGGACGGACCACGGTGACTTTATCCTCGACAATCTTGAACCGCGTGTTCTGCCCTGGTCAAAGACCGATTACCGCTACCTGAAACGTCAGTCTGCCAGCCATTCCGGACAATGGGTTTCAATAGACGACAGCCGCAACATCACGGTGGGAAGCGTTAGATAACAGTCAAATTCAGATCGAGCCGGTCGAGTCCCTACCCTCCCCGTCCCAACCGACCGAGCTCGCGGAGCCGGCCCCGTCCTCGGGCCGGCTCCACCCACCCCTCGAATGGGCGGATAATCTCTCAAACCGGCTTCAATTTGGCAGCAAATCGCCGCCCGTTGCGGACATAGCCTGCGGCTGCGTTCCTTAGGAACTCTATTGTTTCGTCATCGAGGGTGCGCACCGCCTTCGCTGGAGATCCGACAATCAGTGAATTGGGCGCAAACTCCTTGCCTTCGGTAACAAGAGCACCGGCGCCGACGATGGAGTTATCACCGATCCTAGCGCCGTTCATGATTATGGCGCCAATGCCTACCAGGATGTTGTCGCCAAGGGTGCACCCATGCAGCGTTGCCCGGTGGCCAATCGTACACCCTTCACCGACCGTAAGCGGAAATCCCATATCCGTGTGCATGACAGTGTGTTCCTGCACATTTGTGTCTTTCCCGATTGAAATCGGTTCGTTGTCGCCGCGGATCACGGCACCAAACCAGATCCCGGCATTCCGGCCCACATGCACCTTGCCAATCACCATTGCATCGGGAGCGATCCAGTTGCTCTCCTGATCGTCAAATTCGGGGTTCATTCCGTCCAGCTCGTAGATTGGCACATTTCACTCCTGAAATATCAATCCGGGTTCTTCGTCATCAAAAGCTCATTATCCGGCCCAGGCGCCAAATTACCTCAATGGACACAATACCAGTAGCCAGCATCCAGAAAGCAGCAGTTGTAAAGCATGAAAACTGCATTGGCCTGCCGATTTTTCGCTCGGCGTAGGCATTGTTTGCATCGTTGATCAGCATTGCCGGGCCAGCAAACATACTCATGGCAATCGACCGGAAAGGATGCCTTGTCGAAAACAGGGGAGCACTGAACGATGCAGGCCGCTGCAATCCGGCTTCAATAATCGAGACCGACAGGCCCGTGATGACCATACCGGTCAGGAATGCGAACAAAATAAGAGACCCGTCACTCATGTTTACCAACCATTTACCATAAATATCCAATCTGACTGTGCAACCAAACGCAAGAGTTGTGCCCGAAATCCGTGCCTTTACGGTACATATTTATGAATTGTGGACAGACAGATGAGTGATGCTACTGCCGGAGGCACCTATGAGAAGATCGGCGCAACATTCATGCTCAAGGTGTTCTATTGTTTTGGCGCGCTGGCGTTGCTGTCTGTTGCAATCAGCGTCGCAGGTCGCTTTCTTGGACATACGCTGGTGCTTGCCGGTCATTCAACGAATACCGGCGTTCATGAAGTGGTTATCGGAAACAACGTCCTGGCAATCGGCGAAAACATGATCCGCTATGAACGCCAGCGCCACAGTGGCGTTCATTCACGCATTGATTTGTATATGAAATGGCCGCAGATGGCCGGGTATTCCCAGGAATACCGGGAGGCATTCAACTACGCGGATGGCGATCCGTCGCTTCTGTTCGTTTCCTTTGAAGAACAGATCATGTCGCGAGACATGAGCGGGCGTTTTGAACCCATCTACAGCAAACTGATAATCAGACCCGGAGAAAACGGCCCTGCGGGACTGGCGATATACAAATTCACCGATAAATCGGGTTATACCAACGAGTTGCTGGTAACGGGAACCAAATCCGACGGCACCTTGTTTGTCGCCCGATGCCCCGAAAAAGGCGACGCTCTGGCATCTTGTGAGCGGGACATACTGATCGGCGACAGTCTCAGCCTGACGTATCGCTTTCCGCGGTCAAAATTGAAAGAATGGCGCGCTATCGATAGCGCGGTACTGGCCAGTGCCCGCCGTTTCCTAAAAACTGCGCCTCCGGCCAACTAGCCGGCGCCCATTCCATCCAGATCGATGTCTAGTATGGACATCGTCAGGTCAAACGACAACTCGCCCTCGTCTTCCGTGCGATAAATGATACCCAGGAACTCGTCACCCAGATATAGCTCGCAGGAATCATCCTTGCGGGGGCGGGCTTTGACTTGGAGATTCATGTTCTGGAATGTTCGTTTGAAATAGGCATCAAGTTTTCTGAGTTCATCCTGCTTCAAGAAACCACTCCATTTGTTCGAATTTTTTCAGGCAATTCCGCTGTCGTGCGCTTCTGCCACGGAGAACGGTGCGGGTAAACCCCGAAGGGGAATTCCGACTGTGAAATTCCCGGATCGTACGAGCGGAACTAATCCTCCTCGATCGCGACAGCAAATGCTGCACCCAGCAACTGGTCCATGGCGCGCGATGGTTCATCGCAACCGGCTTCACCAACAATTCGGGCCGGGACACCGGCAACCGTCTTGTTGTTCGGAACATCGGTAAGAACTACAGAACCCGAAGCGACCTTCGTGCAATGACCAATCTCGATATTACCAAGGATTTTTGCGCCTGCCCCGATCAGCACCCCGCACCGGATCTTTGGATGCCGGTCGCCGCCGGCCTTGCCGGTACCGCCGAGCGTGACACCGTGCAGAATCGAAACATTATCCTCGATAACCGCGGTTTCACCAACAACAAGGCCGGTCGCATGGTCAATGAAGATGCCTTTGCCCATTCGCGAAGCAGGATGGATGTCTGTCTGAAACACCGACGAAGACCGGCTTTGCAGGTATAATGCAAAATCGCGGCGCCCCTCATTCCACAACCAGTGGGCAAGCCGATGTGTCTGGATCGCGTGGAATCCTTTGAAATAGAGCACCGGCATCATGAAACGGTCGCATGCGGGATCACGGTCATAGTAACTTTGGATATCGACGCGAACCGTCGCTGCCCATTCCGGGTCCGCCCTGCGCAACGCAGCAAATGCATTGCGGATCATCGGAGCGCCAATATCTGAATGACCCAAACGTTCTGCAACGCGGTAGATAACCGCATCCTCGAGTGTTTCGTGATCCATTATCGTCGCATGCAGAAACACGGAAAGAAGCGGTTCCTTGTCGATGGCCTGCTGTGCCTCGACGCGGATTGAATCCCAGATCGGGTCAATAGACTTCAATTGCTTGGCTACAGCCTGTTGCGATGCCATTTTCATGCTCCCGATCGGTCAGTAATCTTGTGCCGGATCAAATCATAGTCCAGATCATGCTGAGATAGAATTGCAAAAACCTTTATCTTTGGTCAA